>JBEKYG010000365.1:0-5677 GCA_049511215.1 Acidobacteriota bacterium
TGCACATCGGCCTTGCCGAATCCGAACAGGCTGGCGCCGGGACAGAGTGGACAAATTGAGATCAAAATCACCACGGAAGGACTTGCCGCCCAGAGCAAAACCCCAGCTGAGACTGTTTCTTTGACCAAGACTGTGACCATAAGCACCAATGACCCAAACCAGCCACAGATTGTCCTGACCATCAACGGCACGGTGGGGCCCGAAATTGCGCTTTCCGACCCTTCAATCTATTTCGGCAGCAATCCGCGGGGGCAGGAGATCACCAAGGAACTCCTGGTGGAAGTCGCGCCCGAAAGGCAAGTCAATCTTCTCAGCGTGGCATCCACGGACGAGCACGTTACTGTGAAGCTTGAGCAGGTGCCGGGCAGCAAAGGCAAAAAATATAAGGTGATTGCGGTCCAGAAGGCGGATACCGGTGAAGGTATTCATTTTGGCAACATCGTGATCAAGACATCAAGCAAGCTGCGGCCGGAACTTAAGGTTACCGTTCGCGGAATCGTCACCAAAGGCAACTAACAAAAGCCGGCGCGCTCCCTTTTCTATTATCGTTCTATGGTACCGCGAGGGCAGGTGCCCCAAACCTGCAAATGCCTGGGACATTTGGGTCTCTCCTATTGATTGAGCGGACTTACGCACGCGGAACCACCCATGTCTACTGCGTTGTGCTCCCTCGGGCTCCTCGACATACTGTCGAGTACGCCTGCGGGGCCCTCAATCACGCGCCTTATATCCATGCCCCTCTGCGCCGCCTCGCTACGAAACACCGCGAGAGATGCGGGCTAGAGATCACCGAAATCGAGGAGCTGGTGCGGCTGGTGAATGGAACCTTTCCGCTTCATTCCATTCCCGGGTTGGGGACGCAGGCTTTGGCGCGGCCGCCGTTGCAGGATGGCCGGGGATGACACGTACCCTCATGCTGCTTGCTGACGGCCACATCTTATTGCCGGCGGCACGGAGTAGCACTTGAGACGATATTGCCAAGGGGCGCGTTCTCAAAGGGCTGTGATAATATTGGCTTGATCGGCATAGGAGGAGAAACAGGATGAAGACGCTGGTTCTGCTCAGACACGGCGAGAGCATCTGGAATCAGGAGAATCGGTTCACCGGATGGACGGATGTCGGCCTCAGCGAAAGGGGAATGCAGGAAGCCTTCGAAGCCGGCCGTGTGCTGGGTCGCGAGGGATACTCGTTTGATGTGGCTTATACCTCGGTGCTGAAGCGCGCCATCAAGACGCTCTGGATCGTGCTTGAAGAAATGGACCTGATGTGGATACCGGTTTATCGCAGTTGGCGTCTAAATGAACGCCATTATGGCGAGCTCCAGGGTCTCAACAAGGCCCAGATTGCCGCCCTCCACGGTGAGGCACAGACGAAGCTCTGGCGACGCAGTTACAGCGTTCGTCCGCCGGCGCTTGCCGCGGATGACGAGCGTTTCCCGGGCCGAGATCGACGCTATCAAGGCCTGACGCCGGAACAACTCCCCCTTACGGAGTGCCTCGAAGACACGGTCGCGCGTTTCCTCCCTTATTGGGAAGAGACGATTGCACCCATGGTCCGCGGCGGCAAGCGGACACTGATTGCGGCGCATGGCAACAGCTTGCGGGCGCTGGTGAAGCATCTTGACCGCGTCTCCGACGAGGCGATCGTGGATCTCAACATACCCACGGGGATTCCCCTCGTCTACGAGCTGAACGACGACCTTACTCCCATTCGTAGCCGCTATTTGGGAGATGAGGCAGCCATCAAACAGGCTACTCAGAAGGTAGCGAACCAGTTGAAAGGATAAGTGAATCCGGCAAAGGGGATGGCCCGCGCCCTGGCGCACGAGAGGGTGCCCGTGGTGACAGGTCTCAGTTTTCTGTATGCCGGCCCGATCGCACTTCACCGCTAACAAGATCGAGGAGGAACGACATGATTATCGGCGTGCCCAGAGAGATACACCGTCACGAGCACCGTGTTGGGCTGACTCCCCTGGCAGTGGCCCGTTTGATCCAGCAGAGCCAGTCCGTCTTGGTGGAGAAGGAAGCCGGGTCGACTGCCCACTTTTCGGATCGGGAGTATCAGAAGGCGGGTGCCCAGATTGTCTACGACACTGAGGAAGTGTACAGGCGCGCCGATATCGTCTGCCGGGTCAGCGTGCTCTCGCCCGAGGAGTTGGACCTGCTGAAGCCGGGGGCAATTGTCTGCGGGTTCCTGCACCTGGCGGTCGCTACGCGGGAAATGGCGACGCAGCTGATGGATCTAGAGGCCACTTTGATCGGCTATGAGATTATCCGTGATGCCGGCGGCGACCTCCCCGTGCTGGTCCCTTTCAGCGAAATGGCCGGCCAGCTGGCGGTCCACATCGCATCGCACTATCTGCAGAATGAGGTCGGCGGTCGAGGAGTCTTAATCGGCAACGTTACCGGCGTACCACCGGCAACGGTTCTCGTGCTGGGAGCAGGAACGGTCGGCAGCACTGCGGCTCGAATGGCTCTGGCATGCGGCGCCCACGTGATCATCCTGGATGCCGATTTGGCCAAACTTCGGGCGCTGAACCGTGATTTGGGGGGGCAGGTTGTCACGGTAATGGGAGGCCTCGACCACCTCGAAAAGTACACTGCGATCGCAGATGTGGTGATTGGGGCGGTGCTCATTCCGGGCGCGCGGGCGCCATTCGTGGTTACCGAGGAAATGGTCAAGGCCATGAAACCGGGTAGTGTGATCATCGATGCTTCCATCGACCAGGGCGGTTGCGTGGAGACCAGCCGGCCCACGACCCTTGACCGTCCCACCTTTGTTACCCACAACGTGGTGCATTATTGCGTTCCCAACATGACCGCCAACATCGCGCGCACCGCTTCGCGCGCCCTGGCGAATGCCGCGCTGCCGTACATCACGGCTCTCTCCAGCAGGGGGTTGGAAGAGGTACTGCGGGAGGATCCGGGATTGGCTTCAGGGGTGTACATGTACAGAGGAAAGATGGTCAACGAGGGAGCAGGATCGACCCTCGGCATCCGCACGACGCCGCTATGCCAGTTGCTGGGAAGCCATGAGCGATGATTTACTGAATCCAGAGTAGCAGCCCTGATTTGTCAGGGTAAACCTCCGGCTCTGTTGAAGGACTCACGGAGCATGACAATTCCGGGAGTGATCGGGAGGAACGCTTGCTGTTGAACAGTCGAATTTGCATTGAAAGGACAAGCCCCGCAAGGGGCGGAACAGTGACAGCCTAGGACGCAAGCCCTGGGTTTTGTCACGGGATCTGGAAATGGCCCTGAAAAGGCGGCACAAACTGTTATGCCCTTTCAGGGCTGATCGCATGCTGTTTCGATACCCAGGGCTCACGCCCCGGGCTTTCGCTGTCAGGCCCTTTCAGGGCCATGTGCCGGTGAGAACAGATAGGGGGTGAATGAATGTCAAATGGGTGTGTAGTGAGGTGCCGCTTAGAGCGGCTCCCAATGACCGCTGTGTGCGGTTAACGAAACATGCCTCCGGCAAGGCCGGAGGTCACTGATCTAACCTAAATCCGATGCATACAGGTGGATACTCATGAACTGGTTGGACGACTACAGATCGAAGTTAAAGCTCCCGGCAGTTGCCGTCCAAGTGATCAAGTGCGGCGACCGTGTTTATTACGGAGGGAATGCAGCCATTCCCCAAGCCCTGGTGCGTGCCTTGGCGGAGCGTCGTGATGAACTCCAGGACGTGCAACTCAATCACGTCCTGCTGCTTGGGCAAGACCTGCTCTCAGCGGAGAACATGAAGGGGCACTTCCGGCACAACTCACTCTTTGTTGGACCCGCTGACCGGGAAGCGGTGAATGACGCGCGCGCCGACTACATGCCAATCCACCTGCACCAGATTCCGCGCCTGTTTCGCGAGGGTGTCGTGCCCCTGGATGTGACCATGGTGCAGACCTCGCCGCCGGACGAACACGGGTTCATGAGCCTTGGGGTCGAGACTCTGGCCTCGAAAGCAGCCTGCCAGGTGGCCAAGATCGTGATCGTTCAAGTGAACGAGAGAATGCCCCGGGTCCTGGGAGACTCGTTTCTCCATGTAAACCGGGTCAATGCCATCGTCGAGTGGACCGAACCCCTGCCGACCTTGCAGGTCAAGCCATCCTCCGAGATCGAGAGGGCCATCGCCAGCCACATTATCCCCCTCATCAGGCCGAGCTCGACCCTACAGATGGGAATCGGCGGGATACCGGATGCCGTATACGAGTCCATGGAAGGCGATCTGGAACTTGGCATCCATACGGAGATGATCTCCGACCGAGCCATGCACGCCATCCAGCGCGGCGTAGTGACCGGAAATCAAAAGACCCTCCATCAGGGCAAGGTTGTCATTACCTTCGCGCTAGGGAGCGACGAGCTGTACAGTTTCCTGGACAACAACCCGCTCATCGAGTCGCATCCAGTCGAGCACGTCAACGATCCATTTGTCATCAGCCAGAACGACAACATGGTAGCGATTAACGCAGCCATCGAGGTGGATCTCACCGGGCAGGTCTGCTCCGATTCGATTGGGCCTTACATCTACTCCGGATTTGGCGGCCAGGTTGACTTCATCCGGGGAGCCGCCCGGTCCAAGGGTGGCCGGCCGATCATTGCCCTCCCGTCTACCGCCAAAAACGGTGAGATGTCGCGCATCGCTCCCTTCCTCAAGCAGGGTGCGGGCGTCGTCACCAGCCGCGCCGATGTGCACTATGTGGTAACCGAATATGGGGCTGCAAATCTGTTTGGCAAAAACTTGCGGGAAAGGGCGGAGGCGCTGATCAACATCGCTCATCCAAAGTTCCGGAACGACCTCGAAAAAGCTGCGAAGGAAAGAAAACTACTCCCTTAGCGATCCTGCGTGAATGACGATTTTGGATTCTGGAATCCGGACTGGCCGCGTTGCCGCTCGCGCTCTGTTGTTGGGCGCTTCCTTCCCTACTAGGGATAATTTCCTCAACACCTGGGGTTTTTCCTAATGTTCAGCTATGTCCCGGCGGGATAAAGTCTGTTTGGAAAACGAAAAAACATTCTGCAGTATGGCCCACCCCATAATCTGCCTGCAAGTCCTCTTCACGACCTGGGGACCCCGAGTTGAGGCGGGAGGTCCCCAGGAAAGAGGACGCGGATTCCTCCGGGCGGATAAGCCACTTCGCTTTACGAACTCCACCGCCCCGACGGGGAAAATGCCAGTATGAGCTCCAGCGCCGAAGCGGTATGTGAAAGAGTTTCTCTCGAAGTTCGCAATTTGGAAGAGGAGCGCCAGAGAAACCAGAGCCGGCAGCCACCATCGAATCCGGCTGAGCAGCTTCCCCTGGCTCAAGTGCCATGCCAGGGAAGGAGCGAGCAAGAAGGCAAACAGTATACGAAAGCGGAAGAAGAGCACGCTCACGATCACCAACGAGGGCAGCGGCAGCCATTCGTAGATCCGGACACCGCGGGGCCGTAACACGAAGAGAAGCGCCATCAGGGCGGCATAGACGACAAACACAGCCATGGCGAGCTCCAGGCCGCGGCCGAAACTTCGGCTTAGAGACTGAAACTCCTCATTGTTGAGCGGGCTTTCAGATCGGAGCAGACCATACCCCAGTGTTTGAATCGTGTTGGGATTAACAAACGACACGGCAACGACCCCCACGAACGTTCTGACGTTCCATGAGAGTTCCTTGCGAAGCAGGATCCGTAGCCAGGATGACCCC
>JBEKYG010000366.1:0-5666 GCA_049511215.1 Acidobacteriota bacterium
TGCGCTATCTGACGGATCTCCGCACTCTTCAGGACTGGGTAGTGGCGCCGGCGCTTAAGAGCGAGCCGGGAGTCAATGAAGTCAATTCATTCGGGGGCTACCTTAAAGAGTTCCAGGTGATCGTGGACCCGCAGAAGCTGCTCAAGTACAAGCTTTCGATCGATGATGTCTTCGAAGCAGTCAAAAACAACAATGAAAACGTAGGTGGCAGCTTTATCAACCGCGCATCGGAGGAGTACATCATCCGCGGGGTCGGATTAATCGGGTCGTTACCCGATATTGCCAAGATCATCGTCAAGCCCATCCATGGGATTCCGATTTACGTGGGCGACGTCGCCGAGGTTCGCACCGGGTACGCTCCCAGGCAGGGTTCGGCACTCATGAATGGCCGCGGGGAGGTAGTCGGGGGCATCGTGATGATGCTCAAAGGCGAGAACAGCCTTGACGTTGTCAACCGGGTCGAGGACCGTGTGCGGACAATCAACGACAGCAATTTGCTGCCTCCCGGACTCAAGCTGGTGCCGTACTACGATCGCTCCGAAATTGTCGGTCAAAGTATCCGGACCATCCTGCGCACGCTGGCCGAAGGCGCCCTGCTTGTGATCATCGTGCTGTACCTGCTCCTGAGAAACGTACGCGGCGCCATAGTGGTCATCATGGCCCTCCCCCTGGCAACCCTCATCACCTTCATTGTGATGAAACAGGCCGGGCTGAGCGCCAATCTGATGTCGCTGGGCGGACTAGCCATCTCCATAGGAATGATCATCGATGCCACGATCATTCAGGTGGAGAATGTGCAGCGTCACTTGGGCGCGCTGACCGACCCTTCGCGGAAACTCTCCACGGTTCTCCGGGCGGTGATGGAAGTGCGGCGCCCAAGCATCTTCGGCGAGCTGATCATCGCCCTCACCTTCCTCCCGATTATCACGCTCGAGGGAATGGAGGGGAAAATGTTCTCGCCGCTCGCGATTACGGTATCGATCGCGCTGTTTGCCTCGCTGTTTCTTTCGGTCTTCATAACGCCGGTTCTATGCGCCTATCTCCTCAAGCCCGGCGCCGAGAGGAAGAACGCGCCGCTGGAACTTGTCAAGAGACCCTATCTCCGCCTTCTGGACCTGCGCTTGCGCGCTCCGCTGCTCATCCTGGTGGAATTCGTGGTTCTGATTATCGTGGCAGTGCTCCTGATCCCTCGGTTGGGGACCGAGTTCATTCCCATCATGGACGAAGGCGCATTCGATATGGATTTCAACTTGATTCCAGGCGTCTCGCTGGACAAGGCGATGGAGATCACGCAACTGATCGAAGAGCGCCTCATGAAGTTTCCCGAGATGGAAGCGCTCGTTTCGCGCACCGGCCAGACGGGAGTGCCGCTCGAGGCGCGGGGAGTCGACAAGACCGGTTTCGTTGGGATGCTGAGACCCAAAGAAGAGTGGAAGACCGCGAAAACCAGGGAGGGACTCGCGGAGAAGATGCGCGAGGCGCTTTCGGACATCCCAGGCATGACCTTCACGTTCAGCCAGCCGATCCAATGCCGCATAGACGAACTGGTGGCCGGCACCAAGGCCCAGCTGATTATGAAACTTCTCGGCGAGGACATGGAGGTCTTAAAGGCCAAGACCGATGAAATTGCTCATGTGCTCAGCGGCGTGCCCGGATGCACGGACATGGTCGTGGAGAAGGTTTCCGGGCAACCGTACATTGGCATCGTGGTCGATCGCGACAAAATCGCGCGCTACGGCATGAACGTCCGGGATGTGCTTGGCATTATCGAAATTGCCATCGGCGGCAAGGCTGCTACCCAAGTCTATGAGGGCAACCGGACGTTCGATCTGACGGTTAGATTTCCGGAAGACCAGCGCAATTCCGTCGAGAAGCTTGCGGACGTTCTGGTGGGTACCAGCGATGGCATCGGCATCCCACTGAGCCAGCTGGCCGACATCTCGCTTCAGGAGGGGCCGGTCGAGATCAGCCGCGATAACGGCACGAGGTTTATGGGTGTTGAGTTGAACATCGTCGGCCGTGATATCGGATCATTTGTGGCAGAGGCGCGGAGCAAGATCCGCGAGAAGATCACACTGCCGGTCGGTTATTCGATTGCCTGGGGAGGTCAGTTTGAAAACCAGCAGCGCGCCATGCGCCGGCTCATGATCATCACGCCGCTGGTGGTCATCCTGGTCCTGGTGCTACTGTTCATCACGTTCAAGTCGGTCCGGCTCTCATTTCTGGTTTTTCTCAACCTGCCGTTTGCCCTCATGGGTGGGGTGCTTGCGCTCTGGCTGTCGGGCATGTATCTGTCGGTCCCGGCCTCGGTCGGATTCATCACGCTGCTCGGCGTTGCCGTGTTGAATGGGTTGGTGCTGGTTTCCTGCATTCTGCAACAGCGGGCCGAAACGAGCAGCGTGCGCGACGCCGTGCGCAGCGCCTGCGCCTTGAGGCTCCGCCCGATCCTGATGACCGCCTCGATCACGGTTTTCAGTCTGATTCCGCTCATGTTTGCCACGGGTCCCGGGTCCGAGGTGCAGCGCCCCCTGGCGGTTGTGGTGGTCGGCGGCCTGTTCACATCCACGCTCGCCACGTTGCTGGTTCTGCCGACTCTGTACGACTGGTTCGACCCCCATGGGAAGCTCTCGGAAGTCTCGGCCGAGTCTACAGAAACGCCTATTTTATAACAAAAATCGGTGGCAGGCAACTATTTTACCAATTTCTAGGCGGCAATCGCAAAAGACGCTTCGTGATGCAATTGGTGAAATAGTTGCCTGACAAAGCCCTCTTCATGGGTGCCACCGATTTTCGGGCAAAATCGTGGTGCAGTTGGCCTAGGCCTTCGGCAAGGGAATGTTCCCGCGCCGGGATGACGACGTGGTGGACGTGATTGTCCATGAGGTTATATCCGATTAGGGCTCTGCCATTCTCTATTTCTAACCGGGGGCTTGCTTTGCTCGCCCTCGGCTACTCTCCTGGACAGCTGCGGGGCGCCAAGTTTCCGCCGAATTCTTATGGTCGGAATACGTTGCGGTATTTGTGAAATGGCGCCCCCAATGCTCGCCTTTTTACTGGAGCGATCTATTTCTTCCTGCCGTTAGCGGTCCAGAGTATGGCCCACTTGGCCTGACCCTCGGCGATCATCCCTGTGTCGAAATACTGGCCAAGGGAATTGGCTGTGGCCATCTGGAAGATCGAGGCGAGGTAACCGCCGCCAATCCCTGGGATCATCTCGCCAGCGGTAATCATTCTGCGCAACTCACCGGTGGGTGACGCGATTACCTGGCAGTACAGCTCTTGAGTACCTGTCACGTACCAAGCGAAAACTCGCATCTCCCCGCTTTCTGTCAGAGTCACGTTTTCATAGGGGAGACCATTAAGGCCGGGGCCGACAGATCCCACGTGCCCTCCGCCCGGCAATGCCTGCCCTGCGATTATCCGAGGAACCAGTTGGCCGTTGGCAAACCGCAGAAACTGCCCGGTGAGGGAGGCTGAGCCGAGAGTGAATTGCGCCCAAAAGGCGACGTCGCCCCTGTTGTTGAGCTCGATGTCGGCGTCGCGGAGCTGGCTGAAAACTCCGCCGGAGATGCCAGGAACGGATTGACCGACGCACGCAACAAGGGATTGTGAACCACCTGCCGTGCCTACAAAAATTGCCCTCGGCGTGCTGACTGCACTCAAGCTGACCACATAAGCCACTTGACCCTGGTTGTTCATCAAAAAGACATTCGGCACAGAGTTCACTGTGCCGTACGATCCGAAGATATCATTCAGGGCCGCGACCTTTGCGGGAACAGCATTGCCGTTGCCCACAAAAATCCCGGGTGGTTGGTTATTCGGCGCCACCTGCGTCACTGCGCGAAAGACTACGTCGCCATTGTCATTGAGCGCGAGGTTCGCCGAGAAGCTGGTGAATGTGCCGCCGAGGGGCGATGCGTCGCCGAAACGCGCAATCGCCTTTGGTTCACTTGTCGCCGAGCCAATGAATACGCCCCCGGGCCCGACGGCAGGTGGAGAGGCCTGCATCGATGCCTGAAAGGCAATCTGGCCCCGACTGTTAATCCGCATCGGGGGTGAATTGGTCTGCGAGATGCTCCCGAACCTGCCTTCGCCGGTGCCGGGTGCCAAATCTCCAGAGGTTACCACCTCGCTCAAGCCGCTGCCGGGTTTCCAGGTATAGATGCTCCATGCCGGGTACATCGGCCCCAGCACGTAGGAATAGATGGCGATTTCCTCATGGTCGTTGATCAGAAAGAAGCTGCCCCCTGTGTACCAGAAGCGCCCGTTTCCGCCAGGTACGGCGTCGCCTTCCGTCACGATCGGGATGTACTCCTCTTTTGCCGGCGACAGGGGACGGGCAAAGGTCGTCATGCGGCCGCCTGCCTTGTTCGCGCAGAAAACCAGCATGTCGTCACTGGCGCCAGGCGCGAAGGTGCGCACGACCGTGCTTGCCCCTGCTGGAAGGGAATCGGCGGTGGTGACGATCGTGCTCGTGACGGCGCCCTGAGTCGGGGTTGGCGGCGTCCAAAGGAACGCGCCTACCTCGTTGGGACCAAGCAGATCGGCGACAAACGCGAGCCTTCCACTTGCATTCATGCGGCCCATTCCCGCCTCCAGGGCAAGTCCATACGCGCCGCCGGCCGGAGTCCTCTGGCCTTCGAGTACGACCATGATCGGGGCCGATGCATTGTGCCCGAAGAAGAACCAGCCATAAGGGATGGAACCGTTTTGAAGCGAGGCCTCGAATGCTACATCACCCGCTTCGTTCAGCACGGCAGCGGCGGTGCTATTGTATTGTTCGGTCCGCCGACCCGGCACGGCCGCGCCCATCGCAAAGACCACATCAGGTGCGTAGCTGAGCTGCATCAGGAACAGGGCGTGGCCGGGCGGGTATGGGGATGACGGGCTGGTCGGGTAGCTGCTGAATAGAACCTGGCCGCTTGAGTTGAAGCCGCGGAGTGTGATCGAACCGCCATATTGGCCGGGCAGGCTGATGATATTGTCCGCGTTCGTGACCAGTTTTTGCACACCGAACACAGGGTTGTACACCCAAATGCCGCGGCCAAATGGAGACTTATTGGAATCGGTCGGATAAACGTTGCTCAAGAAGGCAATTTCATCGTTGGAGTTGAGGTAGTAGTTCTCGGCTCCCTGCAGATTGAATTTACTATAGGAGTCCGTTTCTGGCGCAGACTCCCCACTCGCCACAATCTTGGTCACGCCGGTGGCAGTGGTGATGAAAACGGCACGGCTGGTGGAACTTCCTGCGATGTCGGCCCAAAAAGCCAGTTTGCCGCTGTCATTGAAACCAATGATGTTCAGGCTGGAATAAGTGCCGCCCGTGGCTGGGGCGGTTTCGCCCGTGGCTGCGACCTTAACAGGCATGCCTCCTGGCGATCCGATGTAGAGTCCCGCGCCGCCAACCGCCAGAGGTTCGAAGTTCACGGTGAAAGCCACCTGGTCGTTATTGTTGATTCGTAGCTGGCTGAATTGATCGAATATCTTGTTGCTCATCCCCGGGGCCGCGTCGTTGCGCATCGCGACCTTGGTGTAGTTCACGCCGTCGTAAACAAATATGCCCCGAGGCCCGCGCACGCCCTTCTGGGCGAAATAATTGATCATGGCGGCATGACCCCGGGAGTTTATTACCAGGCTCTGACCCACAAGGTCGTTTACACTGCCGG
>JBEKYG010000367.1:0-5655 GCA_049511215.1 Acidobacteriota bacterium
AGACTTGGTCTGGTGGAACAAGCTCTGATACGACCTTAAACCTATTTCATGTAATTCAGAAATCCCGAGCTATGGGCGAGATTATACCTATTCATTCAGTTAAGTCAAAGTCTGATGGCGCTTCAAACTCAGGAAATTATTGGCGGGTTCCGATTTGCAAAACTTCATGGAACCAGGAGGAGCAGCGGTCCGGGCAATTCAACATCTCGGTGAATGCGTCATCATCTCAATAAAGCCTGTCGATGATAAAACTCGCCTTGACAATTCAAACGGCCGGCAAATACGGCGATTTTGTGGCGCGGAGACGCCGGCCGGAATCGGTTTGAAGGCCTGCAAACAGGGCCACGCGAGCGGTTTTTTTCCTCGGCGTTTTGCATCTACATCAATCCGACGCGAGCGGACTGGAGCTGCAAAATCAACCAGCTGGAGACGGCGGTGGGGCTCCGGCGCAGCCGCTCCCGTGGCTCATCACGGCGACAGGATCGGATAAAAGCAGGATCCGATAGGAACAGCGGAGCTATCTCATAAGAGTGCTCGACGGTGAGATAAAGCTGACCTCAGGCCGCAACCTGTGCCTTTTCATAAAGAAACTCGGGTGCGAAATCTGCGCCGTCAAATCGGGGGCAGCAGGCTACGCTTTCACCAATATTTTCGGGAAAGCGAGAGGTTCTCCCACCTCGAGGTCGCGGTCACGGTGTCCTCCCCATTGGTTCGAAACGAGGTGGATTCTCTCAGCATAATTGGTGAAAGCGTAGCCTTTATTCAGATTGGGGTCGCGCATCAGGCGATCTCCAGATCTGTTCGAGAGAAATCCCGGCCAACGAACAGAAGGGGTTGTCCTGCCAGCTTTGCGACTGCATAGGTCATGCAATCGCCGAAGTTAAGGGAAGCGGCATGCTGTCCTCTGCCGAAAATGCCATAGGCTTCTACTGCTTCTCGCCAGTGTTCTTCGCCGAAAGGCACCGTTACAATCTCAAACTTTTGCAGAAACCTCCCCAGGATGCCGCTGGGATCTCTGCCGAGCCGGGCCCGCAAGACGACGCCGGTTTCGGCCAGCGTGGGGGCGCCGATGCCGATGGTCTCGGCCGCCGCCCGCTTCTGAAAAACCAATTCGAAACCCGGCTCCTTTAACAATATGGCGACGACGGCGGAAGTATCGAGAATCATACTCCCTCGGAGCCGAAGCCCAGGATCTTATCCTGTTCGGCGCGGCTGAGTCTGTGGCCGAGGAACTTTTTGGGAATCGCCGGCCAAATCTCCCGTTCCAGAAATTTGAGGAGCTCTGCCTCCCGGTTGTGGTGAACAATGTGATAGGAGAGACGCTGGCGCCTTTCCCTTAGAGCCCTGCGTATAGCCTCTGTTTTGGTTTCTCCGGTTATCGCGGCTACCTCGGCGGCGAGACTTTCGACTTCCGCATTCTTGATATTGAGTGGCATGCATGGATTATATGAAGACGGGTGTAATATGTCAACATGGGTGTAATATTTCGGAGGTCAGCGCCCAAACCTCAGGGGACGCGTTCATTCATGATGTAATTCCTAGCGCAAGTGCTCCATATCGCGACATCGCGTGCCTTCATCAGCAGGCCAAACAATGGTGACAGCGTCCGTAGCCCGGGATCACTTGCTAGAAAATGTCGAGATCGTGGCCGGACACAACGCGTCCCTTGTAGTGCTGGCGCAGCTCCTCCAGCAGGTCTTGCTCGGTGGTGCCCCAAAACAACTGATGGTAAAGAATCAAGAGCCCCGGCTTGGCCTTGTTGGCGATCTCTGCCAACTCGATGGTGGAAGTGTGGCTGGCGGAATGGTATCTCTGCCATTCGGGCGGTCTCCGGAGGAATCCTTGCTGCGAATAGACTTCGTGGATCAAAACGTCGCACCCGTGGCAGTTGTCAATGATACTCTGGCTTGGTGTGGTGTCCCCGGATATGACGATGTTTCGATCCGGCGTTTGAAAGCGATATCCGAACGCCAGCGGCCACGACGCGTGGTTGACGGCAAAGGCGGACACGGTGACGTTGGCGTCTATGTAGATCTGCCCCGGTACGATCTCGTGAGACTTTACCCTGTACCCCGTTTTGTTGGCAGGCTCCAGCCCCCCCGTCCTGACTTGGATGTCTTCCCGATAGGCTGCCAGCAGGTGCTGCGTCATCGATTTCAGCCCCTTGGGGCCGTAAACCTCGAGCGGATCGGCCCGGCCGAGCGTCCAGGGCGAAAGAATCACATCGGCATAGCCAAGAGTGTGGTCAGAGTGCAGGTGCGTGATAAACAGGCGGTTCAGTCTGGTGACCGTCAATCCGGCAACCCCTTTGAGAGCCGCTGCCGCCGCTCTGCGCACCACGCCCGGACCGCAGTCGATCAGGTAGGGAGATCCATTGACTACGATGGCAACGGCGGGACCCGAGCGCTCCGGATCCGCATTCGGGGTGCCGGTGCCGAGCAGAACGACTTGCGTCCCGCGGTTTTCTTCAGGCTTCTGCTGCTTGTCCTCGGAAGGATGGCTCATTGGGGTGATCAACAAAGTTACCGCAAGCAGGGTAAGCACGGACAGGAAGGTGTGTCTCATTGGTACACTCCACGGTTCAGGGACCAATCTGCACTGTTTCCACTTCGGGTGATTGAGCGCTGGGAGGACGCGCCTCGCGTTCGAAGCGCGCTCTGCGCTCGAAGTCGGCCGCGAACGCATCCGGGAGGACCTTCAGCGCCGGCTCGTCCTGCGAGCTTGCCCGACTCCGATTCCTCCTTCAGTTCCTCCAGCGCCACCTTCAGATCCGGCATCGCCTGGAAGCGGCACGATGGGTCTTTCCTCAAACAGCGGGTGATGATCCGCTCCAGTTCCGGAGGTGCGCCGCCCGCTGCCTGGCTCACTTGCATTGGGTCCTGGTTCAGGATCGCGGATAGCGTCGCGATCTTGCTGTCACCTCCGAACGCCCGTTTCCCAGTCACCATTTCGTACAGCACCGAGCCGAACGAGAAGATGTCCGAGCGAGCGTCGACCGGCTTGCCTTCCGCCTGCTCGGGCGACATGTAGGCCACGGTGCCGACAATCGTGCCTTTTTCGGTGACCGGCTCCGCTTGATCCGCCGTGGCAGTCGAGCCGAACTCGTCGCTTTGAGATTGCTCGGTGAGCTTGGCCAGGCCGAAATCCAGGACCTTGACCGCTCCGTCCTCGGTCACCATGATGTTCGACGGCTTCAGGTCGCGGTGAACGATCCCCTTCTCGTGGGCCGCATGCAGCCCGTCCGCAATCTGCATCCCGAGTTCCAGAATCTGATCCACCGCGATCGGCTCGCCCCGGATGATCTCCTTGAGGGTCTTCCCCTCCAGAAACTCCATCGCGATGAAGAACCGGCCCTCGAGGGAACCGATGTCATAAATCGTGCAGATGTTGGGATGATTGAGCGCGGAGGCGGCGCGCGCTTCCCGCTGGAACCGCTCCAGCGCATCGCGGTCCTGGGAGAACCGTTCTGCCAGAAACTTCAGCGCGACGAAGCGTCCCAGCCTGGTATCCTCGGCCTTGTAGATGACGCCCATCCCGCCGGCGCCCAGCTTCTCGACGATTTTGTAGTGAGATATGGTCTGGCCGATTTCAGGCAATGACTCCTCGCTTCCAGGGTTCTGAATGGCAATATGCAGGGTTGAGGGGGCAAGCGATGGCTACTGGGCCTGAGCCTCAGTGGGATAGAGCAACCATCAACCCGGTCCTGCTCCCTGTGATCTGTGCTTGAATCCTGGTTGAGTCTAAACTTGGTTCCGCCTGCGATCAATAGGAATTGCTGGACCGTGGCCATTGTGCTCGCGGCCACACCCGCTTAGTACACGATTCCATAAATACGGCGACGTATTTTTCTGGACGCGGATTCACGCAGATAAACGCGGATTGCGCAAGAACCATCAGCGCGCAGCGCTCCCCTCCGGGAAGCAGAAGCCGGCAAGCCCCGGGTGCGGTTGCCTGCGTGAATCCGCGTCCTGAAAATACATCATGGTATTTATAAACTTATGCACTTAGCCCAAAATCTCCTGACGATGAACGTGGATATCGTGTTTCGCCAATTGGGGAAAGACCCTTTCATAGGGGACATCCAACGCTGTCAGCAGGCCGGGTTTATCCAACTTGCGCTCCAGGATCAGGCGCGCGCCAAGGCTCAGGGTAAACCCCACCGTTCTCTGCATTGAGGTGAGCCCCGTTTTCAGATCGCGGGTATCGATCAAATCATAGATCAGATTGACTTTTCTCCCCCGACGACTTCCACGCGCATCTACCCGCACGAAGGTCATGTCCTGTTGGTCCTCCGCATAATGGAACTGCTTTTGAGAGGCAAGAAGCGCCGCGGTAAATTGCATCGGAGGAATAGGCGCTGTTCCGATCGGTATCGGCTGTTCCCCCAGAAAGCCGCATTTCACCATCGTGTCCCAAAACGCGCAGTGGCCGGGCAGACGGCATGTATATCGCCCCATCTGTTGAATGGAATCCCGGATGCCGAACAGCTCGGCGTAGTGCACACTGTCCCCGTTGGGAAAACACTCCAGCGGGCTCCCGATGGCATCGACGTCCAACATGTGACAATTGCCGGATTCAAACACTCGGGTCGGCTCTATCGTCAGGGCCTGCCCGTTGGAGATTATTTTGGCGGCTCGACAATAGGCTTTCATAACGCCAATGATTGACCAGGAGAATTTGTACTTTAATGGGTTGGAGCGGGCGTTCGGCGCCGGAATACCGGCACCATACATATAGAGTTCGTGAACTTCGTCCATCTCGCTGATCGCCTTGGCGCCGAGAATGAGATCCAGCCCCGGATCCAATCCGAACTCGGTGAGTATCACAATCCCTTTGTCCTTGGCCTTGCCGTCGATTTGCCGGATCTCCTGTGTGATGGACTCGATGGTTCCGGCGTCCCGTTCGGCGGGGTTCAGGTAATACATGCTGCTCACCAGGCTCACGCCGCAGTCCGCGGCCAGCCGGCCCAGCGGGAGCGCAAAACTCCCAGGCAGTGCCTCGACCACCACGTCCGTGTCGCGCATGAGCGTGGCGAGGGCGGCATCGGCGGCGTCAAGGCAGTGCCCGCTCACCTTTTCAGAAGGGTAAGGGCCCAGTTCAGATAGAAGGCCGGGCTGGTTGTCCACGACCACGATCCGGGATACGCCGGTGCAATTTACAAGATCGTAAAGCACCGCCTTCCCCTGCATGCCCAATCCAACGAGCAGGACTCTCTTTCCCATAGGTGTTCAAGCTCCCTTACTAATCAGTTCATAAGCAGGTTGACGTTTGGCGATATCAAAAAGAAAGGAGCACACTATATCCGTCGGGATCGGTATCGGAATCGGGGTCGCAATCGCAGTCGCAATCGGTTGTGTGGGTCTGCAAAAGCCGATAGCGACTGCGACTGCGATTGTGACCCCGATTCCGATACCGATGATCGCCACCCAAAGAGAACATGACCTCCATCCAGCTCCGCATTTTTACATCAACTGTCCGGCTGTTTGTGAACTGATTAGTAACTTGGTCATTGCGCCGGCCGCTTGTAACGTGCGGCGGCACGACGCCGCATTCCCGGACATTGTCGGCATTCAAATATTATCGCTGGTAATCTCCATGCATGCTTCCTTTTGTTTTCCAATGGAAATAGAATGGCAGCGCGATCACAAGCAACAC
>JBEKYG010000368.1:0-5625 GCA_049511215.1 Acidobacteriota bacterium
TCGGCCGAGCACACGTTCGCGCAACCCGGCGACATTGAGAGCGATCAGCAATACGGTTACCAATGCCAGGATGCCCAGGCCCAGTCCGACCGGCTTCGCGAACGACCACCGGGCTCCGGCGACAGCTGACGGGGCGCGGCCTGAATCGGAATCGCGCTTCAGCCGCTGGAGATCGGCGTGAAGGTCGGATGCGTGCTGGTAGCGCAGCTTGCGATCCTTTTCCAGCGCCTTGTTGATGATCCGCTCCAGGTCAGCGGGCAAATCCGGATTGATGCGGACGGGCGCCGTGGGGACTTTGTACAGGATGGCATCGAAAGTAGCCGTCGAAGATGCCCCGCGGAAGGGCAGCACGCCGGTTGATATTTCGTAAAGCACCACGCCGAAAGAAAACAAATCAGTACGAGCGTCTAACTCCTCCGCCAGGGCCTGTTCTGGAGACATGTAGGAGACCGTGCCGACAGCGGTGCCCGGGCTGGTGAGCATCTCCGCAGTGGACGCGGCAGTGGGCATGCCGGTCTGAGCAGCTTCCGCCGCACGCCGTTTTGGTGCGAGTTTTGCCAAACCAAAATCGAGGATCTTCGCGTGGCCCCGCTTGGTTACGAAAATATTTGCGGGTTTGATATCCCGATGAACGATCCCCTGGGCGTGGGCGGCATCCAAGCCCTCCGCGATCTGAATCCCCAGGTCGAGAATCTCATCAGTCTGAAGCGGCTTGCCAAGGATGCGTTCCTTTAGCGTCTGGCCCTCCAGATACTCCATGGCAATGAAGTGCTGGCCCTCGTGCTGGTTGATCTCGTAAATGGTGCAGATGTTCGGGTGATTGAGGGCCGAAGCAGCCTTGGCTTCCCGTTGAAATCGTTCAATTGCATGACGGTCTTTGGATATTGCTTCGGGGAGAAACTTCAAGGCGACAAAGCGCCCCAGGGAGGTGTCCTCCGCCTTGTAGACGACACCCATGCCGCCGCTGCCGAGCTTTTCGAGGATCCTGTACCTCGATACGGTCTGTCCGATTTCGGGCATGGTGCTCTCCGGCACTGCTTGTCCGGTTGCGCGCGATCGATTTCATGCCGATTATAATTGGCCACCTCCTGGCCTGCTAGCGAATTCGGGAGTTCGTGTCCTGTCACAGATTTTGGTCGATGCTGCGGATCATTCTTCCAGGATGGGGCAGCCGCGAATGAGGTCGGCGTCTGGTTAATACCTTCGGTCCCAAGCGGAAGTTATACGGTCAGTGTGAATTCGCAGCACTTGCGCAAACGATCCGGCCGCCAGTAACTGGCAAGCTCCCAAGCGGCATTCTGGGACGCTGCGATCCCGGAATCGCTGCGAAAGTGCGCCTTTGATTGCTTCAGCCGCATCTGGAGCAAAGTCACCCGTTGCGCACCGTGGTCCTGGGGGCTGCTCGCGAAAGCCTGGTGATTGGCGGGGGCCTAAGCCATTTCGATTGAAGGCCGCGTGTGCCAGATAAGGTGCAAAATACCAGGCCAACTATACGCACAATGTGACACTATCCGCATCCAGCTCCTCCACGTTGACATTCCGTACTTCCGGCGGCATGATTTTTGTATTTGGAGGTAGCTATGAAGCAATCTGCACTTCTTTTTCTGGCAATTCTCATTCTCTGCGCCTCTCTTATGCCCGCACAAGAGCACGCCTCGAAGGGCTCCACGGTCGCAAGCACACCACAGTGGGAGAAGATCAAATCATTGGTCGGTGAGTGGGAGGGGTATACCACGGAAGGCGGCCAGAAGATGCAGACACACATATCCGTGCGCATGACCGGCGATGGTTCCGCCGTGATGCACTGGATGGACGCCGGCACTCCCCACGAAATGGTCACCATGTTCCACATGCACAAGACGGAGCTGCTCGCCACTCACTACTGCGCCGCGCACAACCAGCCGCGACTCCGAGCGGTCTCCTCCAGCCAGCCCACACAGGTCGCCTTCGAATTTAAGGATGGCACGAACATCCGGCCGGGCGATGGCTATATGCGGCAGCTGGTGATCACCTTCGTGGATGCCGACCACCACAATGAATCGTGGGGCTATGACAATAACGGCAAGGTTGAGGCCGGGATGTTCTACCTGACCCGCGTGAAGCAGCCCAAGAAATAGAGGGAGTCCAGGGCGCTGTCTTCGATTGGAATCATCCTGCGCTGGTGCGGATTGGAAAGCGCATGCAAGATTGTGCACCTGACGGGTACCCGCTTGCACTCGCTGATTGACTAAGCCAGGGGGCATTACATCGGCACCCGGTCCTGCACGAAGGAGCGCTTGCTTGAAAGAGAAGATCCTGTTCCTGATTGGTTCACTCTGCCTTCTGCTCTCTACTCCAACATTCGCCATTCATTTAGAGGCGGGCAATCAGAACACGGGCCGGGAACTCGCCGTCACGTTTGACGATCTACCCGTTGTCTCAACGCGCAATGATTTGCCGGCGCAAAAAGAGATCACGACGAAGCTGCTCAAGAACATCACGGCTTCCAAAATTCCAGCGATCGGTTTCGTAAACGAGGTGAAGCTTTACCAGCAGAACCGCCGCGATGAAGAGCAGATCGAGCTGCTGCGGATGTGGCTTGCGGCCGGACTCGAACTCGGCAATCACACCTATTCGCATCTCGATCTGCACGTCACGCCGCTCGAACAATTTGAAAATGACGTCCTGCAAGGAGAAATCATCACTCGGGAATTGACAACGGCTCGGAGCAGCACGCCTCGCTTTTTCCGCCATCCGTTCCTGCACACAGGCATGAGCCAGGAGATAAGACAGCAGTTTGAGGAGTTTCTGAGACTACACGGTTATCGCGTCGCGCCGGTCACGATTGACAATTCCGACTGGATCTTCGCCCGCGCTTACGACAACGCATTTGCGCGCGGAGATAAAAAGATGATGAAACGCATCGGTGACGCATATGTGCCGTATATGGAGCGGAAACTCGCCTACTTCGAGCGGCAGTCGCTTGAACTCTTCGGACGTGACATCCATCAGGTTCTGCTGCTGCATGCGAACTCCATCAACGCGGAATATTTCGGTGAACTGGTGCGGATGATGAAACGGCGCGGCTACAGATTCATCTCGCTTGAGCAGGCGCTGGCAGACAAGGCTTATCAGGAGCCGGACAAATATACCGGCACGGGCGGCATCTCGTGGCTTCACCGCTGGGCCCTCACGAAAGGTGTCAGCAAAACGTTCTTTGCCGGTGAGCCTGCCACACCGGCTTTCGTGATGAAAGCAGCCGGAGTGAGTTCCGAGTGATGACGGCGAGACACTCAATCAGTGCTGAGTCGGAAGCCGTCGGGGGGCACGTTTGACTTTGATTTTTGCCGAGCTTATCATCCCATAATCGGCTCCGACCGAAAGAACATCGATCGTTTTTAACGAGGGAGAGGAGGCGTAATGACAAATCTCGAATTCTGCATCGCCCGTCGCAAGGCCGAGCGGCCTGCGTTCATCCGCGTTCTAAAGGCGGTCCCTGGGGAGCGTTTGGACTATCGACCGGACCCGAAGGCCAGGACAGCTGCCGATCTGGCTTGGCTGCTGGCGGTCGAGGAAGCGGCACTGGTCAGCCTCCTCGACGCGGGAGTCGTCGAATGGAAAGAGTCGGCTCCGCCGGCACGCATGGACACGATCGTGGAGGCGTTCGAGCGCAGTTCCGCCGAGGTTAACGCGCGGCTCGAGCGACTCGACCAGGCGGCGTGGGAAAAGAAAGTCAAATTCGTGATGGGCGGCGGCGCGTGGGAGGATGCCCTCTCGCAGATGGTGTGGGGATTCCTATTCGACGCCATCCACCATCGTGGGCAGCTCAGCACGTATCTGCGCCCGATGGGGGGAAAGGTGCCGTCAATCTACGGCCCGTCCGCCGACGACCCCGGACAGTAGGATCTGCGGTTGGGATGAAGCATCGCCGAGTGGGGCGTCGTAGTGGCTACGCGGAAGCGCCAGGCTGTCCGCGACCGAGCGCAGCCACGATTCTGCCCGCGTCTTCTTCCTTGCAGTACCTGGAGTTCAGCCATGACGCAATGGCGTGCGATGGTTTCCATTGTGATGCTTTTGGGCGCGTACCTTTGGCCGGGCCGCTTGCCCGCGCAAGCCCAGCAGCCGGACAAGCCCCTTCCAGAACTGAACGAGTTCCTCAAGGGAGTGCGCGCACATCTGGAAAGCGATAGGCTTCTCCTCAGCCAGTATACCTACAATGAAAAGGAAACGGAGCGCGCGCTAGACGACAAGGGAAAAGTCAAATCAACCCATGAGAACATCTTCGAAGTCTACCCTTCCCTCGAAGAGGGACTCACCTACCGCCGGCTCATCTCGAAGGATGGGAAACCTCTGGACAAGAAAGTCATCGAAAAACAAGATCGCGAACAGGACAAGAAAGAGCGAGATTGGACGAAGAAACTCGAACGGGAAGGAACGGATGAGCGTGCCCGGCGCCTGGCCAAGGAAGCCGAAGAAAAACGGAAAGAGCAGGAAGCTATCGATGAACTCTTCCAGTTATACCGGATTGAGCTGGCGGGCCGGGAGATCCTGGATGGGAGCCCGGCTATCGTCTTGACATTCACTCCTCACAGCGACTACAAGCCCCACACCGATGAAGGCAAAATTCTCGCCAAGGTTGCCGGACGCGCCTGGATCTGCGAAGACGATTACCAGGTCATTCGAGTCGAGGCCAAGCTGATCGACAACATATCCTTTGGCATGGGCGTCCTGGCTCGTTTGAATAAAGGCGCAATCGCCACTTTCCAACGCCGCAGGGTCAACAACGAAATCTGGCTTCCGGCGGAAGTCCGCTTCACCGGAAACGCCCGGGTTCTGCTGCTCAAAGGGCTGCGGCTCGACGTCACCAGCGTATACTCGGACTACACGAAGTTCACCGTGGAAACGCAGGTGAAATTCCGCAAGGACAAAAATCCATAAACCTTGCACGACAGAAACCTCGAAATAAATCTAGCGGCATGGCGGCGGCCAGGATGTGTCGATGCAGGAAGATAGTTTGAACCAGGAGAACGGTCATGAAACCTCGCGATCGCGTTCTGGCTGCGTTAAACCACGAAGTTCCCGACCGCTGTCCGATGCAGATCAGCTTCACTCCGGAGTTTGCTTCGCGTTTGAGATCCGAACTGGGCCAGACCCGGACATCCGTCCGCAATCCTCAGGGCCGTGAAAATACATTCGAACTGGAATGTGCGTTGGGTGAGGACTTGCTCTTGTCCCCGGTGGGGTTCGTCAATTCTCGTTACATAAAGGATCCATGTGGCGACGGCGCGTCAACCTATACGGATGATTGGGGCGTGAAGTGGAGGGACATCGAGTATCAGACTCGCTTCGGCACAGGGGTTTACACCGAGATGACCGCCCACCCACTGGCCGAGGACGCTGCAATCGAGGCCTACAAATCCCCCGACCCAAACCGCCCCGAGCTCTACGAAGAGGCAGAAATGCTCGTCCGCGATTACAAGAGCGAGCGCTGGATCGTCGGCATGACGGTCTGCACGATCTTTGAGACTGCCTGGGCGCTGCGCGGATACGAACGGCTGCTGACGGATTTGGTGCACAATCCCGAGCTTGCCGAGAGAATCCTGGACATTCCCTTCCGCTATCATTTGACCGCCGCCCAAAAACTGG
>JBEKYG010000369.1:0-5612 GCA_049511215.1 Acidobacteriota bacterium
GAAATGGTAGCCTGGAAGCTGTGAAAAAATCGAAGTGAGATGAGCCCACCCTTCTTTTTGAAATAGGGACGCTCCCCGTTTTTGGTCACGATCCCGTAGTTGATAGGGGAGGATTGGCCAAGTGCTCGGCGAGTGGTGATCAAGAACGGTGTGCGTTCCCGGTTCCCTGATATCCTGGCCACAGCTTTGCCGCCACTATGAGGCTGGAGGCGATCTTAGAGTTTGGCGTATAGGGCAAAGGGCTTCATCTTCATGATTCCCTGCCGCTTTTTGAGGGCCGGCCGATCGGCAAGGGATGCACCCTGCGCCCGAGCCTTGATTCAATTTTGAAAAAACGGATCGCGGTGGCCATCCACTTCGGATAACCCCCTCGAAATTTGATGGTTCCAGCTTTCCCTTTTCGCTGTAGGCTTGCAGCTCTTGCGAACCATAGAAAGTCTTCAAGGTCTCAGTTGCCGCATAAAATGTGATGTTGTCCTCGCCCCAATCACCGCCAAGCGTGGAATGTTGGGTTAGTGTTCTAAGAATTGCTACTCGCAGCGTAGTCGCTAACTGCGGTTTAAGGCGCTTTTCATTCAGGCTTTTTTCATGTCGTTTCGAGAAGTATGTTCGCAAACCCCGCCTCCCATGCAGGTTATAAAATGCTAGGAGATACTCTTACATTACGCTGAGCAGAGGCACAGGTCTTGTTTCGCTCCTCACGCATGCGTTTCAGCAGCACCGACGCCGGTTCGTCATTTGGATCTTGCGGAACAAGTTCTCCACGAAAGGCTCTGGCCAGGATGGATTGGGTCAGCTTTTCGACATGGGCTTTGGCCTTCTGATATCGGGCTTCGATCTGATCGGCCAGGGTAAGCAGTGCTCCCGTTCGGCGGACGATCTCTTGCTGTTCGGAAAGCGGCGGCAGTGGGATTGAAAGATCGTTTAAGATGGCAATGTTGATGTTCTTCTGAGCAGTAGCAGGAGCAAAGGTCACTAGGTCCGCTTTCGCCACCCTGATGACATATTCTACATATTCAGGAACGCAAACGTCGCGGCTCGCGATGATTCCAACGATGCTATCCGGGAAACATGCTGGATAACTCAAGATTGCGGACTCAGCGATATTCGCAGCAATGGTTATGCAAATTGTGCCTGCCGGCCACAGGCGGCTCTGAGCCAGTCCAGTTTCATTGTAAGTTTGATTGTGGGAAGTAATTGTTCCGCGCGACTGTGCGATATCACCCGTTTGTATGAATGGATGTTGCCCGCCGAATAATGAAGGGTCGTTGCGTGGTCTGTGTCGCGATCTTCCCCGATTCATGATCCCGGCTTGAGGGAGCTTTATCCACCGCCAACTTTCAGGGATATCAGACAAATTTGCATCATGATTATTGGCGGGCTGTTCGCAAGCAATCAATGGTTGCTCTTGCCGCCAATCTGCGGTTAGGCGACCCGAGCAACCGGCGGCGAGGACGGATTGGCGAAATCGCTTGAGGATGATCGGGATTTTCTCCAGCCGCTTATGACAGGCATCCACTTTGTCCAACAGCTTTTCCAGCTTCGCCACGATACGGCGTTGCTCAGGAAGCGGTGGGAGAGGGACAGGAAGGTTCTCCAGATCACCCTTTCTAAGGCTTGGAACCGTTGTGGCTTGAGATAAGGGCATGAGGTCCACGGTTTCAAGGAATCTGTGAAGATATCTCGGTTCAATAGACTCACGTGCAATCGCTGCCATCAGGTTGTTGTCAATACAGGCTGGTTTACCAAGCAAACGGCGACGGTTTAGCCTGATCGCCATGCCAATTTTTGCAAAGAGAACAGCATTCTTCGGAATAATCCGCGCTCTAAGAGTTCGCGCAATATCCACTGTGACCGTGTGTTCAGAATGGAGTAGTGGCTGCGATGAATCCACTTCCCCCAAATTGCCTACTTTAAGGAATGGCAATGGATGGTTTTCTTGATTCTGAAATTCCATCGGAAAGCCAGAGCCGGCTGCAAGTTCGGCTACATCACCGAGGCGGGCGCAGATCCATTTAGGAGGTAGCTCTTCGCTCACTTCTCCACGCCCTCCTCCTTCTCGATCAGTTCCACGATTTCTCGCAAATCATCCACCGCAGCTTCCAGTTCTGTAATAGCCTCGCTGGCCAGATCCTGCGGCTCCGGCAACTCATCGCTGTCTTCGAGCGATTCATCCTTGAGCCAGGTGATGTCGAGCTTGTAGTTCCGTTCCTTTATGTCGCTGATGTGAAACTTTCGGAATCTTCCATCCTCACCAAGATCCTTCCGCTTGCTCATGCCGTTAGGATCAGTACCATAGCTCTTTTCAAACTCAGCGAAATGCTCCGCCGTCAAAGGACGATCCTTTTTAGTAATTCCCGGCACGTTGGACCGCGCATCGAAGATCCAAACGTTCTCGGTTGAGAATCCCTTCTGGACGAAGATGACATTGGCCTTTACGCCTTGGCTGTAAGGGGTGAACGTGCCACGAGGCAGGCGCAGAACGGTATGGAGGTTGCAGTCCTGCATCAGGATTTCGAACACCTCTCCGGCCTTTCCCTCGAAAAGGCAGTTGTCCGGCAGCACCATTGCAGCCCTTCCTCCCGGCTTGAGCGAGTTCGCGACGTGCTGGACGAAGTTGAGCTGCTTGTTACTCGTCTCAATCGTGAAATCGTCACGTTCCGGAGCCTGGTTGGCTCCCTTGGTGCCGAAGGGTGGATTGGTTAGCACGACATCGAAGCGCTCGCCTCGATCCGGCTCATAGATGGTGTCGCCGAGGTAAATGTGCGGCTCTACCCCGTGGAGGAACAGATTCATAAGCGCAAGTCGGCGTGGCCGAGGGACGAGATCCTGGCCGTGATAGGTTTGTTGTGCCTTGATGCGCTTTGCTTCCTTGCGATCCAGCGCACCCTTGGACACCTCCAGAAGCCATTCATAAGCGCAAACAAGAAAGCCTCCGGTTCCGCAAGCGGGATCCGAAATGTTGAAGTCCGGCTTTCCCCTTGGGTCTGGCCTCATCACGCGAACGATGGATTGGATGAGAACGCGGGGAGTGAAATACTGGCCCGCGCCTTTCTTACCTTCGCTGGCAGCTCTCTCGAGCAGACCCTCGAAAGCGGCTCCTTTCACGTCAATGTCCATGGACGACCAGTCTTCTTCGTCGATCATGGCAATCACACGCTTAAGGTTGACCGGGTTGTTAAAGCGGGGAACCGATTGCGAGAAGATGTCGCGTAACAGTCCCGGGGCTTCACGAAGCTTGCGAAGAATCTCGGCGTAATGGTCAATCAGATCATTACCGGACCTGTCCTTCAAGCTCGCCCAGTCGCAGCCCTTGGGGATCTCAATGCCTTTCTCGTCGGCCATCTTCAGAAAGAGCAGGAACGTGAGCTGCTCGATATAATCCCCATAATCCACGCCGTCGTGGCGAAGAGTGTGGCAGAAGCCCCAGAGTTTATTAACAATGTCGGTCATAGATCCTACGCGGCTATGGCAAGGTTGAGGTCTTCGATCAGCGAGGGGAGCTTGTCGCCGAACACGCGACGTGCTTTGCCCTTGCCGCCGACCTGCTCGAAAATAGGCAGGACGTCGAAATCATCTTCTTCGATGGTCAGGTTTTTGACCAGATGCTCGCGGATCAAGGAAAGCCTGTTCTGCTGTTCCTCATTGAATGAACGGTGCTGTGAGATTTTCCGAATGGCACGGTCCACGCGCTCTTCCGCCGTGAGAATCGGTTCGGCGCTTCTGGCTGCATGCTTCACCATGGAAATGATATCCACCAGCGCTTTGTGATAAATCACGCGGTGAGCCTCAGATAAAGTCTTCTCGTCGTAATTACTCTCTCGGAGTTTCTGCTGCAGTTCATCAGGCACCGCCGGATTCCATTGCTTGGGGCGATCCAACAGGATCTTCGCGGCAGTAATGCGATTTGCATTTTCAGTAACGAATTGAGCGAAGGCGTTCAGGTAATCCTCGGGCTTCTCAAATTGGCCATAGTGGCTGTGCCGTTCTGAAACCACCTCATCGTCTGCTTCGTAGGCTACCAGGAATGATCGTTTCGCCCGTTGGTAATTGAGCAGCAGATCCTGGAATTCTGAGTTCCTTAGAAGCTTGAGCGTGTTGGTAAAGTCATTCCTGATCAGGTCGGGGAGTTTCCCGGCAAATTGGCCCATGTCGCCGTCTGGAATGAAGCGGGAGAACTCCTCTCTTGCAATGCCGCTCATGTCCTTTTCAATCCGACGTAAACGCTTTACGAGGATACCGACGTGGTAATTGCGGTCGATATTCTGATAGATGTTTTCGATTATCTCCCGCAGCGACAGCGGGTCCGTATGCGGCGGCTCGATCTTGAAATTGGAGACGTCCTTGAAATATCTGATGAGAGAGCCATCGAAGCAATCGAAGATGGTGAAGTGGGTCTTGTTGATCTCGGGGCAGAGCCGAGTGCCGCGGCCCAGCATCTGCTCCCAGAGGATCCTCGATTTGACTGGGCGAAGGAAGACGATGAATTCCAGGGCGGGAATGTCTACACCGGTGCTCAACATGTCCACCGTGACGACAATCTTCGGATTGGGTCGGTTGCGGAATTCCCTTATCCGCTGCAACGGACGATCCACGTTTTGGTTTCCAGTGATCTTTTGGACAAATTCATCCGGCTGGTCGAATACTTCCCGGCAGATGCTCACCAGCTGGTCGGCATGCGAGGTATGCGGCAGATCGTTGACTGCGAAGATCAGGATTTTGGGGAAATGTCCTGTGGTCTGTTCATGCTCGTAAGCGTATTTGGCCATCTCTTCGATGATCTTACGATTGCTTCGAGGAGCCGTGATCTTGCGCTCAATCTCCTCGGAGGGGAACTCCCGCTCGTCCTCCAATTCGTCGAAGATTTCTACTCCGGTTTCGGTATCGATCTTGCCAACCGATTCACCCTGGCGCAGAAAAACCCCGTTCAGACGAACATTGGATTTGATTGTGACCGGCTCGTAATCTACCAGATAGCCGTCCTTGATCGCCTCCTCAACGCCGTACCGGAATACTGGGTCACCGAAAAGTGCCACTGTGTGGGCGGCGGGCGTGGCCGTTAACCCGATCTTCACGGCATCAAAGTGGTTGAGCACCTCCCGCCAGATGCTGGTTTCTTGCGCGGTGTAGCCGCGATGACACTCGTCCGCGACAATCAAATCAAATGCATGAATCGGGATGTCCACCTTCTCGGCATCCTCGTCGTAATCCGGGTCGCTCCCTGATTGCGGGAAGGCACCCTCACGCCCGAAGAGATTGATTGCCATCCGCTGGATGGTCGAAACGTAGGTGAAGGTATGCGCCGAGCTGGGATTGATCAGGTATTCGGCCGGCAAAACCTTGGGATCAAAAGGGCGGTCATCCCCCAGATCCTCTCGCCGGAACCGCTGGCTGTAGACCTCATATTCCTGGTTGATCTTGTTGCCTCGCGGGGTATTGAAAGCAGCGAATTCCCTTACCGCCTGGGCGGCTAGAGCTTTCCGGTCAACTAGAAAAAGGACGCGGTGTGCCGCCTTGGACTCAAGAAGCCGGTACACCTGAGCGACGGTCATGTAGGTCTTGCCGGTGCCGGTCGCCATGGCCACGAGCAGATGCCGCTTGCCGCCGATGAT
>JBEKYG010000370.1:0-5601 GCA_049511215.1 Acidobacteriota bacterium
CTGGGCAATTTCGTTAAACAAGGCGAACAATGTCACCCCCAATTACCTGGTTCAAACCGGATACTGGAATCTCACCGGAACCCCTGCGGTCCTCCAACAACCTGATGTCAATTTCAAGCCTGGGCCAAACGATGTACCAGCCGTTATGGTTACCGAGAGTGTGTCATGCAATCTGTTTTTTATGCCGGTTCTTGGAATCAACTCAAAGCCGGTGAGTGCTCATGCGGTTGCGGCGGGGGTAATTCCGTCCTCAGCAGGACCCAGAACCCTCCTCCCTTTCGCATTGGCACAGCCGTTATATGATCAGTATTGGGACTTTAACGGTAATAAGCCCAAGATCGATCCCAAAACAGGCAGCGCTTATGTATTCGATATTGGTCCTACATACCACAATCCAGCCGAAGCAGCGGGACAGTGGACTTCAGGCGATACCGGAGGATTGACGGGCAACCCGAGTACGGTCAACATCGGCGATGAAATCTATATACAGCCTGATACCCCTGCCATGGCTTCGCTGTACCAGGCGGCGGGGGGTTTTAAAGGCCGGACCGTTTTTGTTCCGGTTATTGCACTTGTCGAGCCAGGAACATTTGAACCCGTGGTGGCTTTTGGCGCCCTTCACATCATAGACGTAGGCACAGATCCAGGGAAGCAATATATCGAAGGGTATTTTGTCTACAACGTCAAAATCCCTATCGGTGGCCCGGGCGGCCTGTACAACTATGGAGTGTACACGTCTCCGGTATTAGTGAAATAATTCTCCAGATCAGGCACCTTGGTGAACCAAGGCGCGCGATCCTCATTTCTGGTGTGAAGGAGAAGGTTTTCATAGGATTCCTCAAATCCGACCTGGCGATGGCTGTAATTTGTTACCTGTCCTTCGTGTGGGGTTTCACTAGCTTTCAGGTAAAGCCAATCATCATTCTGGCATGTCTTTACTTAGGGTTCGCGCAAGCATAAGTTGGAATTTTGGCGCGAACGCCGGGCGGGCAGATGCAAGGCGCCGCGACGCAGGCGATGTGATGACATCGTCGAGGAGCGGCAACGCTGCGGATGCCCGCTCGCCGCCGCGCCCCGGAGGGCCGCAGATCCCAAGCTCGGCGAACTATCGCAGTTGGCTGTTTATGATTCAATTGGGCATCGGAGCTGCGGCAAAATGCCAAATTATTCTTGCGCGAGCCCTTAGCTTTGCGCCGGAGCATAAAACAAGGGCTGCCCGGCTACTGATGTGTCGATAAGGGTAATCGAAGACGGATCATACAATGGGTCAAAACTCAATTGACGAGACCGGATGGATATGACAGGCGGCAATGCCAACCTCACCATGGACATAAATACCGGTTCCGCTTCAAAATAGTTACGGTGAGTTTGCCGCGACAGCCTGGCGGTGAGGGGATGCGTAGAATCATATTGGTTCTTCGGGTACCGGCCCCGGTTCATCGGAAAAGGGTGCGGGCTACGGTTCCTCCGAAAGGCGTGCCGCCAGTACTCACAAATGCGAACCTGAGCCGCGGCTACTTTCCACGCCGCGGGATTCTCTATTCCCTTCTGATTCATGAAATCGCTTTCATAGGAATGCTCTATCTCCCGGGGTCAGGCAAACTCACGGAATGGTCTCGCACTAAGAAGATTGTCAGAATGATCGATCGCAGCGAGCCGATGCAGGTGACGTATCTTCCAATGCTTGGAGACGGGGATCCGGGCGTGATCCTTATGAAAGGCAGATTGGAAGCCCGACCCAGAGGACCGTCCGTGGCCACGGCTCCCGGCGCTCAGGGCTTAAGTTACCCGGGACGGCAGCCAATTCTATCGGATGTGCCGGATCCGACCAATTTCATTCAGACTGTTCTCCAGCCGACACTCGAGTATCCGCGGATTTTGATACCGCCTGTGCTCCTGCCAAACCTCGTCCTGATGGCGGATGCCGTTCCGGTTCAGCAGCTCGAGCCTCCGCCCCCAGCTGTGACGCCGCCGGACGCCGCTAAGCCGATGGAACAGCAGCCTGCGGCGCCATCCGGTGTCCAGCCCGAGGTGAAGGCAACCGCACTCGTGTTGCCGCCTGACAAGCTTACAATGCCGAAGGCGAACGATGCGCCGAGGCCGGTGCTAGCTGCCAGTGTCTTTCAGAAAACTCTAGTGCCGGGCACTAAGCCTCCAGAGCCTCCCCCTAAAATAGAGCCGCTCGAGCCGGTATTAACTCCCCCTCCTGCCAGGAGTCCTTCTATTCCGAAGGACGCCAGTCCCGCAAAGCCCTTGCCAAGGCCGGTGGCGCAGCCGAAGATAGAGCCGCCCGAGCCGGTGATACCAGCCCCTGCTCCTAAGAATCCTCCGATGCCGAAGGACGCCAGTCCCGCAAAGCCCTTGCCGAGGCCGGTGGAGCAGCCAAAGATAGAGCGGCCCGAGCCAGTAATAGCAGCCCCTGCTTTGAAGAATCCTCCGATTCCAAAGGACGCCAACCCTGCAAAGCCATCGCCAAAGCCGGTGGAGCAGCCGAAGGTAGAGCCTCCGGCAAGAACATTGGAAGGGCTGAAAGAGCCCGCCAGGCTGGAGCTTTCTCCCCAGCCCGCCCGCGGAACTAACCTTCTCAACCTTGTGGCACTCACTCCCATGCCGGCGTTACAGGCGCCGCCGTTTGAGGTTCCTTCCGGTGAGGCACGCGGACGTTTTGCCATCTCTCCCAAACCGAATCTTGCCGCATCCGAAACGGAACCTGGCTCGAAACTCGAGACCCCTCCTTCGTCGGCCGCGACCGCGCGTCCCACGGCAGTCCCAGCCGGAAACACAGCTACCGGAACCGCAGCTCCGGTGTCGGCCGCAGGCACCGGCGCGAGTGCGGACGCGGCGAAGGACAAAAACGCCGCGGGCGCCGGCACGGGCGCGGAAACGGTGCGCGGCACTGGATTGGTATCAGCCCCCGGACCGGTGGTTGTCTCCGGCTCGGGCACGGGCTCTGGATCCGGTTCAGGCGCTTTTGCTGGGATCACGATTGTCGGGGGAGTCAGGGAGACCGGGATTGCCGCAAATTCTGCCTTGCCTACCCCAATTCCGCGGCCTCTGCAGACGTCATACGGCCTGACTGTGATCTCGACAGAGAGCAGCGGCGGTGGGCTACCCTTCTTCGGGGTGTTTTCCCAGGAGCAGGTTTATACCGTCTATCTCGACATGAGAGAGACTGAGATTGACCCGGCTCCCGCATGGACTCTCGAATTAGCTGTGCTCCAGGATACAGCCGCTCAGGCGAATGCGGCCAAGAGTCCAAGTCGAAGCCAGCAAGGGCTCGTGCTCCCTTTCCCAGCCGTTAAGGAACGGCCTGCACTGCCTGCCGAGTTGGTACGCAGATACCTGCGGAAGATGATCATTGTTTTTGCAGTCATCAATATCGAGGGCAAGATGGAGCAACTGTTGGTGAAGGAGAGCCCCGATACTCTGTTGAACGAACCCGTGCTCAGTGCGCTGAGCAAATGGGTTTTCCGGCCGGCTCGACTCGATGGCGAGCCTGTGCGGGCGAAAATTCTGCTGGGGATTCCGCTATGGTTGCCCGAGTAAGGGCCTGCAGCGCAACTGCTGCGCCGTTACAGCCTCCGCCCCCGCGCTCCATGTTCTATCTTTCTATTGGCCCCACAGACAGCTTCTAATCCAAGAACTCGTCGTTCTTGCCTAAAACCCCCATTTCTCACCAATAAGGTGGAAAAGTGTCGGGAAATCTTACAATTCCAATAATCTTCGGATTATTGCACTTAAGATGTTTATTTACAATCAATTACAACTCCGCGTGAAGCTGACAATTACCTGGGAAGTGTCGGATTTCCTTCCAAATGGCATTTTCTAAAAGAGTAGACTCCGAAATCCGTTGCAGGTAATGTCCTTCAAAGGTCTCGTGTATCTCTTTTTGTTTCAATGAATTAGCGAACGAAAGTGCAGTGCTGCTACTGCGGATCCTATTGTTGGCACAAATCTTGCTAGTAGTATTAGCAAGGAAAGAGGTAAAGGACCGGTGTCTGCTGACTCTATGGCTCCGATCAGAGAGATGAGGAGAACATTTATGAATAGGCTCAGAATTCTCCCGGTTTATGGCCTGATTGTCATTGCGTTGATAAGCGCATTTGCGGGATGGAGTCTGGCAACTACGATTGACTTCGAGACCCTAACTGGAACTAACCCATCGTCATTCTTAGATGCATATTTGAGCCCGGGCCCGGGCCCACAGATCATAACTATAGGCAATGCTACATTTGCGGGCGGTATTATCCTGGAAGATACCGTCAATTTGTCTGCTGATTATACTGTAGTTTACGGGACTTCGGACTATATTGACAACACGCTGCAAAACCCATTAACCGTATCGTTCGCATCCAATATTACAAACTTCTTCTTGGATGTTTATAACGGAGAACTCGTCCCCGTCACTTACAAGGTTTCCGACAACGCTGGACACATCGCTACCTTCATTCTACCCCCGAACACGGTCAGCGGCAATACGACGATCGGGTTTGCTGCTGCGGGCGATAAGGTGACGATCGAGGCCACGGCAATCTCGGGCACTCCCTCATTCGATTTTTTCATCGACAACATCCATTTCAATGAACCATTGCCGCCCGCACTTGACGATCCTTCTCCTGTTGTACCCGAACCTGCTTCCCTTCTCCTGCTCGGCACCGGCCTCTGCGCGATTGGCTTCACCATCCGGAGGAGGAAGAAGTAGCGCATTCCGGGGACAGGCTACTCAACCTCGGATTTCGGCTAATGGGCCTGCCAAGTTGATGTTCCAACTGTTTCGCAACCTCATCTGATCCCAAGAATCGTCCCGCCGATGTTGCTGCCCGAATGGCATTCTGAAGCTGTTTGCTGACCTTCGCGGCTTCCAGACACTTCTCCCAGGAGGGTTGATCGGGTCGCGGTAGGAACGGGCATCGCTACCCGCCCCCACATTTTTCGCCAACGACCTGCTTGCTCTACCCTGTGGTATGATCTGGTTTCCAAAGGTGGTGTGCAATGAAGAAAAATGGTGTGGTGAAATCAACCAACCTGATCGCCTTGGCAGACGAAGTGAATCTGTCTCCCGGCACCCGTGTCGAAGTCGAGATCCGAGTGTTGAAGCCGAAGTCGAAGGTCGATCGGTCGGTGTTTGGAATGTGGAAAGATCGCAAGGACATGCAAGAGAGCCAGCAATGGGTGGCCAGATTGCGAAAGGATGCATGGAGAAAATCGTAGTCGACACCGACATCATTATCGACTATCTGGCCGGCGTCGAAGAGGCAGCGATACTCCTTAATTCTATCAGAGAAATGGGGGGAAAGGCTACTCAACCTCGGATTTCGGGAAATAAGCGGTTCCGTTCATACGATTGGGAGCTCCTTGCGGATGCCCTCCGCCAGCCACATGCGGATCAGAGTCTGGTAGGGGATCGATTTCATCGTGGCAATCTTCTTGAGCGCCTGGATTTGGGCAGGATCGAGCTTGATCGAGATGTTTTGCAGACGGCGTGTTCTCCTGCCTTCCAAAATCTGCCGGCGCAGTTCCTCATCAAGGCTGAACTCGACGGGCCGTTCATCCAACTCGGGGATCACGCCGCGCCGATCGTAATACTCCGCAAGGCTCTCC
>JBEKYG010000371.1:0-5598 GCA_049511215.1 Acidobacteriota bacterium
CCTACGAGTCTTTGGTTGGCGATTGCTTGTGTTAGGGGAGTCAAGTGCATAGCCCCATTGAATTTTTCGATCGTTCCAGGTGGGAGCATCTTGATGGATATTCAAACATACCTGTCAGAGACCAAGCTTGCCGTCGATCAACAGCTAGCCCAGCTCCTGCCGGCGGAGAGCGATGAGCCTCTGACCATACATCGGGCGATGCGCTATTCCGTGTTTGCCGGCTGCAAACGGGTGCGTCCGATTCTGGTGCTGGCCGCCGGAGAGAGCCTCGGCGGAACGCGCGACACATTGCTCCACCTTGGAGCCGGCGTCGAAATGATGCACACCTATTCCCTGATCCACGACGACCTCCCGGCCCTGGACAATGACGACCTCAGACGTGGACGCGCGACGTGCCACAAGGTGTTCGGTGAAGCGATCGCCATTCTGGCCGGGGATGCGCTCTTGACCCGCTCCTATCAGGTGCTGTCGGAGCTGCCGAATGTTCCCGCTTCGACGCGGCTTGCCGTCATTCGGGAGATAGCGTATGCCACAGGTACGGTTGAGGGCATGATCGGTGGACAGGTGGTGGACCTGGAGTCGGAAGGGAAGCCGATCAGCGCACCGGTCCTTGAATATATCCATCGCTCGAAAACCGGGGCATTGCTGACGGCCTGCACGCGGTGTGGGGCGCTTGCCGCAGGCGCCCATGCCGCTCCACTGCACGCACTGACCGAGTTCGGACGCAAGATCGGCCTTGCTTTCCAGATCGTGGACGATATCCTGGACTTGACGGCAAGCAGCGACGAGCTCGGAAAAACCCCGGGTAAAGATCAGAAGGTGAAAAAGGCTACCTATCCAGCCCTCTACGGCATTGATGCTTCGCGCCAGAAAGCCCAGGAGCTGATCTTTGGCGCCCTCGAGGACATCCGGGATCTGGATGATCGGGCCAATCCGCTGCGCGGACTGGCTCAGTTTGTCTGCAGCCGGACAGCTTGACCCCATGACACCAACTCGAAAGCGTATCGACCAGCTGCTGGTCGAGCTTGGCTTGGCGGAAAGCCGGCACAAGGCACAAGCCCTGCTCCTCGCCGGCCAGGTGCTGGTGAACGAGCAAAAGGTTGAAAAGCCGGGGCGGCTGGTGGAAGCCGATGCTTCAATACGGCTCCTGGGGGAGATGCCCTTTGCCAGCAGGGCAGGAGTGAAGCTCCAGGCCGCTCTGGACCAATTCCGCATCATCGTCGCCGGTCGGGTCTGTGCCGATCTGGGTGCCTCAACCGGTGGGTTTACAGACTGCCTGCTGCAAAACGGGGCAGTGACGGTGCATGCATATGACGTTGGTACCGGACAACTTGCCTGGAAACTCCGATCGGATCCGCGCGTTGTGGTGCACGATCATTGCAACGTCCGCTACCTCACTGCGGAGGATCTGCCCGAACACGTCTCGCTGGTGACGGTCGATCTTTCTTTTATTTCACTCGCGAAAATTCTGATCCCGCTGAGGAATGCCCTCCTAACGAGAACCGCCTCCAGGGGCCAGCCTCCTGCCTTTGAGGTGGATCTGATCATGCTCGTCAAACCGCAGTTTGAAGTGGGCAAAGGGGAGGTGGGCAAAGGGGGCATCGTGCGGGACGAAGGAAAACAGCTGGCCTCGCTGGCCGCGGTCGAGCAGTGCGCGGCCACCTCAGGGTTTCTGGTTCGGAGGAACATGGAGTCACCCATCCTGGGTGCCGAAGGGAATCGTGAATTTTTGCTGCACCTGCAGCTCGTTCCTGTATGATCAAAGCTATGAATTCTCCGGTGCGCAAGCTCGGTTTGGTGTTAAAGCGCCACGACCCCCGTGTTCGAGACGTCGTTACCAGCATCATTCCCTGGTTACAGTCCCGTGGTGTCGAAGTGTTTCTCGATCAGGAAACTGCGAGCCAGTATCCGCTCTCCGGGAGTGTCACGGGCGCCAATGAGCTGGCCGAATGCGTCGATGTGGTCGCGGTATTTGGCGGCGACGGGACTTTTCTCTATGCGGCCCGACTTGCCGGCGGCAGGGGTGTCCCTTTGATCGGCATCAACCTCGGCTCGCTGGGCTTCCTGGCAGAGGTAAAACTCGATGAGATGCACGCGGCGTTCGAGTGCCTGGTCTCCGGAAACTATCAGTTCGAAGAGCGCGTGCTCATGGATGTGAAGGTGCTCAGGCAGGATAATCAGCTGGCACAATACCTCGCGCTCAACGATGTTGTAATCAACAAGGGCGCTCTCGCGCGCATGATCGAGCTGGAGGTATGGGTGAATTCCGAGCAGGTTACGATCACCCGCGCCGACGGTCTGATCATCGCAACCCCCACAGGATCAACCGCCTACTCCATGTCTGCCGGTGGGCCGATCGTCTACCCGACCCTCGGCGCCTTCATCATTACCCCCATTTGCCCGCATACTCTCTCCAACCGCCCGCTGGTTGTTCCGGATGGGGCGGCCGTAGGGGTCTGCCTGCGTCACGGAGGCGATGTGATGCTGACTGTTGATGGACAGGTCGGCATGCCCCTGATGCAGGGCGATTGCATTCGGCTCCAAAAAGCAGCCTCATCGCTCCGCCTAATACAGGCGACCGGCAGCACCTTCTTCAAACTCCTGCGCGAAAAACTCAAGTGGAATTAACAGCCGCCACGAATAACACATGTTTGGAAAGAACATTTGACCGCCAAGTCGCCAAGACCCCAAGACGCCAAGATTCCTGATTAAATTCTTGGCGTCCTGGCGTCTTGGAGTCTTGGCGTTTGTTTTTGGCTTTTTATCCTCCCCGGAAAGAACGGCAGCTGCAATCGGCGTAAGAGTTGCGCGAAGGTGAAGATCGGAAAGCCGACGATGTTGAAGTAGCAGCCTTCAATTTGGTCGATTAACAGTGAGGCATATCCCTGGATGGCATAGGCGCCCGCCTTATCCCGGTACTCGCCTGTGGACACGTACCAGCTGATCTCCGCTTGGGTCAGGCGACGAATGTGGACCCGAGAGCGGCTGCAGGCTGAAGCGGAGCGCCTGGCAGCCTGGTCGATCACGCAGACCCCCGTGAGAACCTCGTGCCAGCGACCGCTGAGATTCCTGAGCATACTCCCGGCTTCCTCCGCGGAAACAGGTTTACCCAGGACGGCATTTCTCACGACGACGATCGTGTCGGCTCCGATAATGAGGCCATCAGGATGTCTGCGGGCAACATCCCGTGCCTTCGCGCGGGCGGCGCGCACGGCGTAGGAGCCCGCCGATTCTTCGGGATTTGGCTCGGGCTCGGGGATCGCGCTCGGATCAATCAGGATCTCATAACCAAGCCCGGCAAGCAGTTCGCGCCGGCGCGGTGATGCGGACGCCAGCACGAGCGGCCGGCCCATTGTGGTTGCTGTTGCCATCGCCCATGCTCTCTGGTACCTTAGACTAGTTTATTCGAATCCCCGGCCAAGACGACGATTAACCGGAAGAGGATCGTAACCTGAACGTGGGGCGACGCGCCCCGAACATAGAGCATACAGCCTGCCATGAAAAAAAACATTTTGCTTCTTTTTTTCCTGTGCATTCCCTTGGTTTTTGCAGCGCCCGCGTCGCAGTCTCCCGGCCCCGCCCAGGCACCTGCGGCCACGGAGTTTCCGGTGCAGCTGCTCCAGGGCTCCGAGAACTTCAATCTTGCGATTGATATTTACGGTGACCTGCGGGGGAATTTCGGCCCCTGCGGCTGACCGTTTCACCCATCGGGCGGGTTCGCCCGTAGGATGAGCTATTGGAATGCCTTTGCCAAGAAATTCCCATCCCAGACACTTTTGCGCCTCGATGGCGGGTCTATTTTCAGCAGGGGGGAAGCGGCCTCACCCGTCGTGAACCGCTATATGATCGAGGGAACCTATCGATCGAACCTGGATGGCATCAACATGAGTGCGTGGGACCTGCCCGTATGGCAGGAAATGGGCGATCTGGCTGCAGCAGGGGAGATTTCCAAGGAGTTCCTCAAGGTGCCGCTGGTCTCTGCCAACGTAACCACCAAGCTTCCGAACTTTCCCGCCTTCCAACGCTATATCGTGAAGGAACTCAAGGTTGATCCCAAGGCGGGAAAGCCATTGCGGGTGGGGATCACCGGCCTGCTTTTCGATCCTGAAGAGCGGATCTCGCGCAAGGACTTCCAGGTTCAAAAGCCGGAGGATGCGGCGCGTCAGATCGTCGCCGATCTGGGCGGCAAGGCCGATTACATAATCATCCTGACCGATATGGCTTTGGGGCAGGCCATTAGCCTTGCGGTGGTCGTGCCCGGAATCCACCTGCTCGTCGTCGCCCACGATTATGCCGCCGCAACGGACGCGCAGCAAATAGGGGATTCCCTCATTGTCGGTCCTATCCACGAAGGGCAGATGTTGTCCGAAGTGCGCTTAAACATCAAGTCAGGAGCACAAAGAGTGGAGATCGAAAGCCATAATGTGCCACTCAACGAGACTGTTCCGGATGACCCCGCCTTAGGCGAACTGATCAGCAAAGCTCGCGCGGAAGTTGCTAAAGTGAAGAAATAGGCGACCGAGCCGAGCGGGGGTCGAAAAGGGGACGTTCCGCTTTCCCAGTTCTTTTGATAGCTGTAGATCAGATCCTGGAAAAGCGGAATGTCCCCTTTTCGGCTGATGGAAGCGATGGAATCAATCTCAATTACTTTGCTCTCTCTGTACCGGGGCACACCGCACCATGGCGAGTGGATCACTGCCTGCCTCGATGGTGCCTGGCAGGGTCTGCTTGGAAACCGGGTTGCTAACGTATGCAGGCCGCTGGCCCTGCACGGCGTGGAGCTTGTTATCGAAGTTTTAGATACAGCCTGGCTTCCAACGCTGGTGAGCATGAAGCCTGATTTGCTGCGGCGGATCCAGGCCAAGACCGCCGGCGAGGTGCAGCGGATCTCGTTTGTACCAAGGCCGACGGCCTGATTTTTCGGGAACATGGGTCCACTTTTATTAGGCAGTTTCAGGGTTCGAGCCGATAAGTTTCTATACGGCTTCGCTATTGTGAGTGATCCAGGCCACTTCTCATTCATGGCAGAGCCCGTACTTTCAAATTCTTGAGTAGAAGCCGTTCGCAGGGTGGTTGGCGAGAAACCGGACATCTTGCCCCGACCGGGGCATGCCTCCGGTGGTGATCGGAAAATAAGGTCTAGTTGTATGTACGAGCGATACTACGGATTGAAGGAAAAGCCCTTCAGTCTCACTCCCGATCCTGAATTCCTCTTTTTAAATAAGCACTTCCGTGGTGCGCTCGACAACGTCATTTATGGCATACAACGGCAGGAAGGTTTTACGACGATTGTCGGCGATGTCGGAACCGGGAAGACTACCCTCTGCTGGGCACTGCTGAGCAAGCTGGACAAGAGTATTCGCACGGCGCTGATCCTGAATCCGTTGCTGAGCGCGGAGGATATGCTTAGAGCAATCCTCCAGGATTTTGGCGTCAAACCAAAGCACCACGGGTGGACGCCGGAGACGTCGGACGTCGGACTCCCCTATGATCCGAGCTGGATGCAGGGGCTGACGAAGAAGGATCTCATCGACGAACTCAATTACTTCCTGCTCGCGGGATTGGAGCAGGGAGTGTTCAATATCCTCATCGTGGATG
>JBEKYG010000372.1:0-5594 GCA_049511215.1 Acidobacteriota bacterium
GCTGACCTTGTCCTCGAGGATGCAGGCGGCGCCGATGATGACCTCCTTCTCAATCGGATCATAAACCGTGCCGGCGACGAATTTCTCAGGTAGATTCAGATAGTGTACCAAGCCGGGGCCGCACACCGGTTTGATCGCCTCCTCCTTGCGGATCAGATCCCGTAACTCGGATTCGTCTCCGAATCGCAGGGCGTCCGTGGGGCAGGCGTCGACACACCGGGGGAGGTCCCAGCCGTCGTCCAGCAGATGTGCGCAGCCGGTGCATTTTTGAGCAATATTCAAACTGTCGTTGAAATAAATTCTGTCATAGGAACATGCATCCGGGCAAAGCTTGCAGCCGGTGCATTTCAGCGGATCGATGATGACGAGACCATCCTCCCGTCTGTAGATCGCGTTCGGTTTGCACACGGCAATACATGCGGCATCGCTGCAGTGCCTGCACAGCTGAGGAAAATAGGATACCTTGACTTTCGGTACGGTTCCCCTGACGCGCTCATCAACCTTGATCCAGAACTGGCCGTGATCCGGCTGTGGCCTGGCGTAGGGAGTCCAATCATTGGCAACGTGCTCGTCCTTACAGGCGATCTGGCAGCAGTAACAGCCGTTGCAAATAGAAAGATCCACGACAAAAGCTTTCATCTCGAAGACTCCTCTTTTTCTATCCAGGCTTCGAACCGCAGCCCGGCACCGGGATCGTACGGCCTTTGAAAGGCGGAGGGATTTTCCTTCCTCCACCGATCCCACTCTTCCCCGGTGACTTTTGCCACTTGCACCAGATACCCGCTGGTGGCCTGCCCCACGCAGTTCTTGGATGTGGTCTTCAACGGAGCGATGGTATTGATGGAACCGCCGCGATCGACTTTTCCCGGAATGATCGGATCGATGCGCGCGCCGTGATCCATATAGGCAACATCGGGCCGAATCCGCTCGGTCACGTAAGCGCCGCCGAGTACGATGCCTCGTTCATTGAACACCTTGACGATATCTCCGGACTTGATGCCTCTCTTCTCCGCCTCCGAGGCATGAATCCAAACGGGTTCATACTTATATCCATCCGGGCCGGCCACTTTACAGGTCGGAGCCTCTCTGGTCCAGGTGATGTCGTCACACTGGGCATGGACTCTCCAGCGGCCGTGGTTCGACATCAGGAGCAGCGGGTATTCTTGGGCCCGCTGGCTCGAGAGCCTCTCATCATGCGTTTCCCCTTTTTCGATCCACTGAGGGCTCGGCGGCCTCTCGCTGTCGTTTGGAAAATGCCTGGCGAGTCTTTCGGAATAGAACTCGAGCTTTTTGGATGGGGTTCCCAGAGGATACATCTCTGGGTTCTCGTAGAAGTTTCTGAACCCGGGCGAATCCTGCTCCCAATCCGGAGCGACCTGGTAGAGGTAATATTTCTTGTCCTGAAAATCCTCCCAGGTCATCCACCTCTCAAGATCCATGTAACCGAATACTTTTTTCTGGATATCCTCAGTACTCAGATTTTCAGAAACCTGCTCCTCATATCCGAGTTTCCTGGCGACTTCGATCACGATCTCGTAGTCGCTCTTCGATTCTCCGATCGGCTCAACGGCCTTTTCACAGAGCATGACATCGGCGAATTGCCCTCCTTCGCGGATGTTGGTGACAATGTCGTCCACTTCCATGTGGGTGTTCGCCGGCAGGATGAGGTCCGCAAAAAGACAATCGTTCTCCAGCCACGGATGCTGAACCACGATACATTCGACCTGCGGACTGCGCAGCACGTCTTCAGTCTCGTTGCCGCCGTTCCAGCAGGCGATGCGGCATGGACTGTCCGACCAAATCATGTGAATCCGGGGCGCACCCTCCCGAGGGAAGGTGTACTCCTTGAATTGATTGGCCAGGGGGGCTTCGATGGCGCCGACCCCGCTAAACTTCAAAGGTTCCTGGGATTTGATGTGTGCGCTGACCAGAGTCTTGGGCAAGGTCGATTCCTGCCAATTGGCAATCGAAGTTAGCACCGGGAGAGATAGTCTTTCGACAATCTCCGGGGTTCCAGATGCTTCCTTTCAGACCATCCATCCGGGGCATGCCGAAGTAGGTGATCTGATGCTGGTGGACACCGGGCTTGCCGAGCCCCTGCATGCCCAACAGACAGACTTCCAGCCGCCCTGCCTCGTGGGCATATGGGCCACGAATCATCCCGCCGCCGAAATAATGGGCGATGGAGGTCCTCTTCTTCGCAAATTCTCTGGCCAGGGCCTTGATCGTCCACTCGGGCACGCCGCACTTGGCGGAGGCCCACTCCGGATTTTTGGGCACCCCGTCTTCCTTGCCGAGTACATAATCCGCGAACCGATCGAAGCCCGTAACATGGGTAGCGACGTATTTTTTGTCGTAGGTGCCCTCGGTAAGCCAGACATGGGCGATTGCCAGCTGTAATGCGGCATCCGTGTTGGGCAGGACCGGAATCCACTTGTCGGCGTGAACCGCCGCGCCGTAATTCAGATCCGGGCAGATATAGATCTGCCGGATTCCGATTTCCTTCCAGAAATACATCAGCCGGCTGGCAAATTGGCCGACAAAGCCCCATGGGGTAGTCTCCGGGTCACATCCCCAGAACAGCACCATTTCGGAGTTTTCCGTTGAGTCCTTGACGATGTTGCGGGCGGGCCAATACATTCCCTGAGCGCCCTGACCCCATACGTGCTTGGCTCCCCAATACCAGCCCTCCCAGCTGTCCGGGTTGCGGACCTGGAGCGTAAAGCCGCCCATATGGTCGAGCAGGATTCCCGCCTGGCCATGGGGCATGTTCGCGGTCTTGCACTCGCCGTGCCCGTCCCCTTGCAGGAGAATGGCAGTCGGCCCGTACTTCGTGTGAATGCGCTTGATTTCATTGGCGACGATCGTGGTCGCATCATCCCAAGAGATCCGTCGATACTTGCTCTTGCCACGATTCCGCGGGTTACGTTCTCCGTCGGGTTGCCTATCGACCCTTATCAGCGGGTACTTGATCCGGTTGGGTGAATAAACACGCTTCTTGTAGGCCAAGGAATAGGGAGAGGGGAGCGATTTCCATTTTGGGCCGAGGCTCTTGCCGTTCTTCTCGAACTTCCAGGTGTTTACCTTGGATCTGTCGTATTTCCAGTCGAAGCGAAATGGCCTGACTCTGAGGATCTTGCCATCCTTGACATCTACCATCCCCTCGGCGCCGCCGCCCAGAAAGCCGCCCAGTCCGAGGGATCTCAGAACTGTTTTGTCACCTCTCGTGCCCGCCATAGGCTTTTTCCCCGCAAGAGTCCGGACCTACAAGTGAAACTCCGCCCGCAGAGCGGGTGGCCTCAGGAAGCCTCCCGGAGGGAGGCAAGCGCGTTGCGAGCCCTGAAAGGGCGGCGCAGATCAGCCCAGGGCGTAAGCCCTGGGAATGTGCGCCCACATACAACAGCCCTGAAGGGGCGGCGCAGGCTGCTTCGCCCTTTCAGGGCTCTATCGAGCACTGCCCTTGTTCCCAGGGCTCACGCCCTGGGCTTTGCTGTTGCGCCCCTTCAGGGCGCCTTCTCGGAACCATCCGAACACTCGCATGATCCAACGCCAATTTAAGTTCTCTATCTCGCACGGGCAGCATAGCTTTTTCGAGTCTCACCGCCAGAGACGGTGGTTTACCCCAACCGAATTAAAACCCCGATTGAGATTCTAAACCCTCTGAGTCCACAGCTCACTCAGAATTTGAGTTTTGCCGACAGGAGCCTACGATTCTTGCGGAGTTACTTCAGGATGATGCCGGAAAAAACCGGTTGGGTGATTTTCTCCGAGATTTTCCATGCTCCGCCGACTTTCTTGAACTTGAAACGATAGTCGCCGACTGCCGGAGGGCCTTCCTGCGGGACCTCCTTCTTGAACGGCCAACCCTGATCGCTGAGGTATCCGGTAACATAGGAGGAGCCCTCGGCATTGGTGGCGTCGAGCACGTTCAGAACGAGGTTGGAGACGATGTGCCGGGTGAGCCGCGTCGCAGGGCGGTCTGCCATCGCCTTTCTGATGTCAGCGCGTCCCTTGTGATCGCCGCGGGTCGGACTGGAGTAATAAGCGTCTTCGGTGAACAACGCCATCATGTGATCGTAATCCTGATGGTCATAGTATATAAGCATCTGCGCCACCAGATTCTGGATCTCGAGCTGGGCTGCGACACAGTCGATGGTGCTTAAGGATTTGCCGCATACCGTCTGGGCATTCGAAACACCGGCAAGGCAGATGAGGCTGGCAAGCAGCAACGCCATTCCATGGAAACGAGTCATAAGTAACTCCCTCTCAAAAATTCTGTGACTAATTACTTTCAGGCACCGGCACGCGCGGCGATCGGCTGGCGGACACCGGTTTGCCGGAGATACAGGATTTCGATTGTGGCCAGCGCCGCCACGCCCGTCAGCAGGTACCAACCAGCCGAAAAGCCGCCGGTCCAGTCGCGCAAAAGGCCGAGGGCTTGCGGTCCGACGTACCCGAATATGCCGCCTCCCAGACCAATGATGCCCATCACGTTACCGGTTTCGCTCCCGCGCAAAACATCGCCGGCGATGGCGTACACTTGATTACAGGTCGCCAATCCCACCGCCAGCACCACTGCGGCCGCTACCCGGAACAGCAGCAGATTCGTGGTCGTCAAGGCAAAGGAAGCGGGAATCATAATGGCGATCGCCCCGCTCATGACATTCCACCGGTTGAAATGATCGTTGAGATAGCCAAGGAGCAGATTTGCGAAAATAGCGGCTGTGAAGCCGGTGCTGATGATGTAGGCGGCCGACAGCGCATCCAGGCGGAAGATGGAATTCACCGCGGAAGGCACAAAAAAGGTCGCGCTGAAGCTGCCGGTGCCGCACATTCCCATGAGCGCCGCCAGCATCCATACTCTCGGCGTTTTGAATGCGCCGCGAGGATTGGATGCGGGTGGACCAGCCGCCGCAGGCTGAGAATTCCCGAATCGGCGCCCGGCCGCCGGCACTGCCGAATGGCGCTCCCACGACCGATGCGAGCGCCTGCATGGCGCCGAGTATCCCCATGGATCGGTTCCGGAGCGAAGGCGGGCACGTCAGAGCAATGGCGGTCATGACACAGATGAAGGCAAAGCGATAACCGACCAGCCATGCGGCACGGCTGCCAAGGGCCACGCCGAAGGTTGGAGCCGTGCTCAACAGAAACAATCCCAGCGCAACACCCACCAGTCCCAGTGCCAGAACTCTCTTTTCCCCAAAGCGCTTGGCCGCCATGCCGGCCGGCACGCTCAAAATCAGTCCCATCAGCCCGTACATCCCCGTGAACAATCCCATCTGGGAGTAGCTGATGCCGAATTCCTTCTGGATGGCTGGCAAAAGCGGCGCGAAACCGTTGCTGGACATCTGCAGCGTCATCATCGCCAGCAGTGTGGCGACGTAAGGAAGAATCCATTTCATCCTATTGTTTCGGAAGTCTGCATCGCTGTTCATGCCGCTCCTCGCAATGGGCTGCCGTGCAACGGTGAGGTTAAGACGAGCTAAATCCACGGCCTCTGGCCGTGCGACCCTGACAGGCTCTGCCGTTCCGGCGAGCCGTATCGTGATTTCGCCTGGCCAGAAAAACTGAACCGCGAAGACCACGAAGACCTC
>JBEKYG010000373.1:0-5568 GCA_049511215.1 Acidobacteriota bacterium
CCTTCGACGAATCATGATGGTCTCTGTGGTCGCGCTAGGTGTCATTGCAGCGGCAGGTCACCAGAAGCCTGAGGCCCAGGATCAGCGTCCTGGTCCGCCGGGCACCGTACGCGTTCGTGTGCGGCTGATCCCCGTGGATGTGATGGTCACCGATCTCAACGGCCGGCCGGTTGCGGATTTGAAGCAGGAGGACTTCCGGATATTCGAAAACGGGCGCGAGCAGGAGATCCGGCACTTCTCGATCGAGAAACTGACGGCTGCGGCTGCGGCTCCGGCGCCCGATCGGCCGGCCATGCTCCGGAAGGTGCCGACCCTGGATCTCGCCCCGCAAAACGGACGCACTTTTCTGATCCTCATGGGGAGAGGTCGCAATCAGATCTCTTTCAAATGTGTCGATGATCTGATCCGCTTCGTGCGCAAGGAACTCCTGCCCCAGGACCAGGTGGCGGTGTTTGCCTACAACCGCGCCACCGACTTCACCCCCGATCGGGAAAAGATCGCTCAGGTGCTCGAACGCTACAAGAAGGTGAACGAGAAGTTGGAATCACAGCTCGAGTCCCGTTTCGGCGGCCTGGCCGCGATCTACGGAAGCAAGGAGCTTCCCAACTCGTTTCAATCTGAAATCGACATGATCTTTGCTCCGGAAGGACTGGCCTCGCGGCGCGTGCCGCCGCAGGCAGTTCCGAATCAAGCCAAGTGGGACAAGGATGCGCGCACAGTCACCGCTCAGGCAAACCGGTCGGATGAGGCCTCGTCGATCAGTCCTTTCGACAAACTCGAGGCGGGCTTAATCTCCGGTGGCATGGGTTTTGGAGAATTTGCCAGCTCATCAGCCGCGACGCAGCAGGATGTGCGCAACCTCCTGACCTGCATTGAATATCTGCGCTACATGGAAGGCGAGAAGCATCTGCTTCTATTTACGGAAAAGGGACTCTTTTTTCCGAGAGGAGACATTCGCTACGATATGGGAATCGCGGCAGTGGCCAACGATGCCCGGGTCGTGATTGACACGATTCAAACAGGTGGCACACCCCCAACGCAGCTGCCCGTGTCGAGCTTCCCGAAAATCGAAAAGGGGCCCAACGGAGTGCCGACGGTCACTCGCCCGGATCCGGTGCCCTCCTCACCCCCACCCGGGGTGACCTGGGCGATCCAGAGCCTGAGAGAAATCTCCTTCCTCACCGGCGGACGGGCGTCCATTTACAGCGCGATCGGTCCGGTGCTCGACAGCATCAACGCAACCACACGCGTTCAGTACCTGCTGGGCTATTACCCACTAGACGACACCTGGGACGGGAAATACCGGAACATCGACGTGAAGGTGCGCAGATCGGGAGTGAAGGTGTACTTCCGACACGGATATTACGCGCGCGACACCATTCTTCCGTACGATCGGGAGGAGTTCCTCGCCTACAGCCGGATTGCAGCCGCCGCTGCCTACGAATCGGATCTCGAGGATATCGCACTCAAGGTCAGCACGGCGGCCATCAAGGACGAACAAGGCCAGCCCCAGACCAGGGTCGACGTGAAGATCGACCCCGGCAAGATCGGGTTTGTGACCGTGGGCGATCGGCATGAAGCGACGCTGCGCGTTGCAATTTTCTATTCGAACGGGCGCGGGGAGCCGGTGGGTGAGGATTGGAGGACGGTGAGCCTCAAGCCGAGCGAGGAATCCTACCGGAGCTTCATGCAATCCGGAATTCCTTGTTCCATCCCGATCCCGCTTTTGGCGGCCGGCCAGACGATGAAAGTAATCGTCTACGATCCTGCGAACGACAGAGTGGGAAGCAAACTGGTAAAAATAAGGTAGATCACGATCCCCTGGCGGCCCCGAGGCCGTGGCAGGCCTATTGCCCACAATGCCTTTTTGCCACCAGCCGGTCATCCCCTGGCCTTCCGTCGAAGCTGTCGATCTGGCCTCGCCGGGGTCTCGGCCACGCTACATCACCCGCCCCGCTCTGGGCATGGACACACTGTATAAACCGGATGGCGGCAAACGCTCAACGCAAGCTCGATTTATCTGCCCCTCATTGAATTCAACATCACTGGATTCAATGATTTTTCCAGGTCCGGCACCCATCTCTCCCACCACATCGTGATGTTGCAACTGCCCTGGATAACTTGGTCGACGCTGTCGGCCTTAACCCGCTTTTCTCACCAGGTTTCGTAGCGAGGCGGCGCAGACGGGCATGGATACAAGGCGCGCGACCGAGGGCCCCGCAGGCGTACTTGACAGTACGCCGAGGAGCCCGACAGGGCGCAACGCAGTAGACATGCCCGGATCCTCGAAGAGAATTCCACTCCCGCCTTCTGGGTGGCCAACAGAGTCGAGCAGGTTGACCCGGCCTTTCTGCGCCGCTTCGATTTTGTGGTGGAAGTGAAACCACTGCCACGCTCCGCCAGGCATCGCCTTTTCCTGAAGTGCTTCGATGGGCTTTCCGTGAGCGACAAGTGGGTTGCCCGGCTCGCCGAAAATCCGAATCTGACCCCGGCCGACATCGCGCGGGCCAGGAAAGTCCTCGCACTCGCGGATGCGACAGATTGCATCGGCCTTGAAAGCCAGATCGAGCTGGTTCTCAAAGGGCACCTGGCGGCATGCGGAATGACGTGCCGGCCTATCCCAAGCCGGACGAATTCTACGACGACATTCTCAACACGAGCATGGATACCGCGCGTCTTGCCGGGTGCCTTGAGAAGAACCCACGCGCGCGCGTGTGCCTCCATGGCCCGCCGGGCACAGGCAAAACCCTGCTCGCTCATCATCCGGCCGAATTTCGGAGGGAATCGGGGCCATGGACAACAAAGACTTATCGCCAGATTTGCGGCAGAAGGGACACGGCACGAGAATGCAACCCTCGCGGGAGCCCGTGGCGGAATTCAATGAGCTTGGGCAACTGCTTGCCCGAACCAATCAGGAGAAGCTCATCCAATACCAACACACCCTCTTGGCAGCGATTAAAGCGAATCTTGCGAAACTCGAGCAAATGCTCGCCAGGATGAATGACACATGGTGCTACGAAGATGGGATGTATCGTTTCTATCACCAGTCATTCAAAGTCTATGCGCTGCAATCATGCACAGTCGAGGCCACGCACCTGTTTGAAGAAATCGGCAAAGCCGCGGGAATCGAGAGATTCGACCTTAATCCCTACTATCGCCGGATCATCCAGGAAGGCACAGGGATCATGTTCGAGCAGGATCACAATCGCATCTGGAGCCAAATCACGCGCCCGATCATAGAAGCCTTCCTCCATGCCAAGTATTTCGTCGAGATGCAGCTGAAGCATGGCCGCGACCTCGACCAGCCGCCGCAGCCCATGCCCAGCGGCTGGGCCGCGGTGCTGTACCTCTACAACATCCGGTAGCGCCTGGGATCATAGAAGTTCTTACATTAGTCCATGCGCGACAATTTCCCGCAGCGCAAGATAAATTGGGTACCTTCAATCAGGGAATCCTCTGATGGATCGGATCCGGATCTAAAAATGAAAAATCGGCCTCGGATTTTTGATTTAAACCTGTCTGGGAGGCATTTGACTTGCAGTCCGGCGAGCGCTATCAAGCAATTACCGTCGTCAGTCCCAAGGCCCACAATCGCAGGGCCTCTCCACGGCTCGCGCCCGAGACTCCGCAGCCGTGCAGGACCAGTCCATCAAGCGCGGTAGTCCAGAAGGCGGCGCTCGAGGAGCTGCTGCGGCGCCATGGGCGCGTTATGCGCGAGGCCCGTTTGTCGTAGTTGGTCGTTCCTGCACCAGACGCTGACCAGGTCGTCCTAGCAGGCATTTGGCGAGGTTTATATGAGTATCGTCGCCACGATGTGTTCGCGACCTACGGACTACAGCTCGCCTGTGACTTCTACCTGCCAGACCAACGTCTGATCGTTGAGTACGATGAGCGGCAGCACTTCACCAGGCCGCGTGCACTCAGTCTGGCCCTCTATCCGTCCGAATTGGACCTGGGGTTCGACCGCGCTGAATGGATTCGCTCGTGCGAGCGCACCGATGCCCATGATTCCAGTCCTGCGTACCGGGATGAGCAGCGTGCCTACTACGATGCGGTTCGCGACATCCTCGCTGCCCAGAACGGCGTCAGGTTGGTTCGACTGCGGCACGACGAGCAGGATTGGACCGCGCCGAATGCGGGCGAGGTGCTAAGTCGGATCCTTGAGCAAGCCGCTGCAGAAGAGCGGGGGTGGCGCTCGGAGACAGTGCGTCGCGAATCGGACACGAAGTCGGACCGAGGTATAGGTGCCGCGCCAATGGAAGGCCGAGCTTCGGAGGTGCAATTCGCGGCGCGAACCGCTGAGCAGGCTCGCTCGTTCAAGATCGGCTTGCTCTCCTTCGCGGTCGACAAGGACCACAAAGAACGGATCCAGGGCAACGAGAGCGTGGTGTTGGAGATTCTGAACTCTCACCCGGACCTCGACTTGTTGGTTGGAGCGGGATGGACGCTCTTCAGCGGCAATGAGCTTAATGTCGTCTGGAGAGGCAACCGCAACGCGCACACTGTCGCGTTCCTCGAAACCTGGAAAGATGACGATGGCACTTTCGAACACAAGGGCTATGCTGTACGCGGCCAAGAGCTGATAGTCAAATGCACCCCTCAGGTGTTCAAGACCTCCGGACAGATCAACAAGAATCCCGACCTGATGGTGAAGTTTTTCGACGAGCTCGAGCCACGCCGTCGTTTGCGCATCGGCAACAGGTCGGTCACTTGGCTGATTTGTGGAGAGATAAATGTGCTTCGCAATGCTCAAAGCGACGGGAACCGGGTCGAGTTTCGATTCCCCCATGATCGCCTGTTGAGCGACCAGTTCCGGCGCGTCTTCGACGAGACCGAGATATTCGTCAACCCTACGCACACCACAATGGGCAACCAGGGCAAACTTGCTATGCGCAGAGCCTATCTGTCCGCGGGTGCCAGGACGTTCTGCTCGGCGTCCAATGTGGATGTGACGGGCCGAGGTCTCGTGGACATCAGACACAAACTCGGCGGGTGCTCTGTTCAGTACCTCTGGAAGGACGGCCGGTCGCAGGATCCTGACGATGACGAAGTCCAGCACACGGATCAGTTCATCTATCGGGCGTACTCCGTCTAGCTGCAGTGTTGGATTCGCGGAGTCCGCACGGATGGGCCTCACGGTCCGCTGCTCTGGGCCACACGTTACGCGGGCAATACCTTAGACGAAATAGAGCAAAAGAACCCTCGCCAAGCCAAGTTGGCTGGAACAGAGCGGGAACCTAACCCTACATCGAAAGGACCAGATAGACCTCTTGGGCCGATGAGATTGCCCGGCGCGTCCATGATCTCGATGCAGGAAAAGCGAAGACCATCCCGTGGTCTCAGGCCCGGCGAATGATTCTCGGAGGATAATGGAGTCGACGCCGGTAGTCTTGCACGAAGAGGTTATCGCAGAAGCCCGCGCTGCCAGAGAATGGTACGAAGTTCGAAGTGCGGCTGCTGTGCAGGCGAATCGGCGCAGCGGAGACCGGGTAGCCAAACGCACCGCCACCGATGTAGGCATCCAGGCTGAGATCCGGTGACATGATACTTGTTTCTCACAAGACCATG
>JBEKYG010000374.1:0-5567 GCA_049511215.1 Acidobacteriota bacterium
GATCTACACCTACGACGGGTGGTATTGCGCGATGTACTTTACTTAGGAAGACCGCGACCCCGGCCGCAATTTGCCTCGTTCAGCATTCGGCGGCGTCCTTGCAACACTCGCCATCTACCTGCTGGTCAACATCGCGCTGATGCACGCTCTGCCGTTGGGCCGGCTCGCTTCCTCACAGTTTCCCGCCGCCGACGTTAGCCGCGACCTGTTCGGCAAGCCGGGAGAGCGGATCATTACGGCACTGTGCGCGCTGTCCTTGCTCAGCATTATCAATGCCACGCTGATGATGTCCACCCGCATACTCTTCGCGATGAGCCGTGACCGGCTGCTCACTCGGCACGCCGCAATGGTCAACGTCGGAGGAACCCCCCGCGTTGCCATGTTGCTCAGCACCGCTGCCTCGCTTCTGTTGATTCTCACCGGCACCTTCGACTTGCTCGTCGCGGTCGCGGCGTTCCTCTTTATTGCCGTCGACGCGTCCGGGTTCCTTGCGCTGATTGCGCTGCGAAGGCGAGAGCCGGACCTGCCCCGCCCCTACCGCACCCGCGGTTACCCCTGGACAACGGCCCTGCTTCTGTGCGGGTGCCTGTTCTTTCTGGCAGGCAACATCATGAGCGACCGGCTGAGCAGCCTCTACACGCTCGCACTGATGGCGATCAGCTATCCAGCTTATCTCCTTGTTCGGCGCAGGACGACACCGTAGGTTGTGCCTGGCACTGGCGGTCGCTCACAGGTGAAAAGCAGAACCAGAAATGTGTCCTTTTCGGTGCTATGTATCTTGTCCGCTCTGCGGCTTGCTCAGCCGGCTGATGATCTGTTCGATTGCGGACAAGCGGTCATTCAATGATTTGATCTCGGCATCCTTCTGATCAAGCGCGGTCTTGTTGTCTGCCGTGGCCGCCTGTTGGTCCCGCAGCCTATTCGCCTGATCCGCGAGGGTAAGCGTGAGTTCCTCGATCTCTTTTAGTAGTTTAAGGTGGTCGGGGGCCTCATCCGCGTGGTAGGCGGGGTAGTGATCTGGGGCCTTGGCTTCCGGCTTGTCCCCATAGGAGGGGTAGTTGTCCGGGGCTTTGGTTGCCGGCTTGTCCCCATAGGAAGGGTAGTTGTCCGGGCCCTTTGCTAACGGCTTAACGTCGGCCGAGGCCGCGGCGCGGTCGGAGGAGGGTTGCAGGTACAGTGCAACGGACCGCTCCAGGATCTCGCCGTGCCCCTGCGCTGCACCCAGCAGCTTCGCCCGTTCGCCTGGTGGCAACAGGGAACAGGCATAGACGATCGCGCGCCTGTCCCAGGGCTCAAACGTTTCCAGTTGAGCTGCGTGTTTTCTCACCCAATCCACATCCTGCTTGCGCAGCGCGATCAGTGCCTGGTTTCTGATACTGATAATCGAGCTGTAATCCGCGGGCAGGTGGTTCTGATCGAAGCCTGGGTGTGAGAACGCGTGGCACATCCAATCGTTTATGTACGAGCTGCCCTGCTGTGCATTCTGCCAGGCCCTTCGGAGCTGTGCCTCATGGGTCCGGATATCGTCCGCGTTCAGGACGCTCTTCAAGTAGATCCCGGTTTCCCGGATCGCCGGCATCAACTGGTCGAAATGGTCGAGCACTCCGGGAAGGAGGTCACGGATTCTATAGGCGGCAGCTTTTCTCAGGATTCTTCGCGCGTCCCGGAGATTGGGCGGGTTGCAGTTGACTGCTTTATTGAAGTGGAGAAGGTAGGCCCCTCCGATGATTTGGAATTCGGACAGGGACTGCATCTGAACATGAAGGGTCATGGGCACCGCCTCCATCGGCGTGGCTATCTTCCATGCGTAATACAGCGCCATGGGGCGCCAGCGCCCTGCGATCTGACCCAGCCGCTCCTCTGCCGGACCCGCGGCGACGGTCTCCTCTGGCGGCCCCATATGGTGGTTTGCCAGGAATTCTCCCGTCGATACGATGCGTGTTTTCTCGGGCGAAAAGATCAATTCATGAGCCGTGTGAAGGTGGTTGCTCAGATTGCGTAACCCGTCGTGTGCCGCCTCCCGTGTGCCGAAGAACAGGAGCAGGTCATCCACCCATCGTGTGTGGTCGCCGGCATGTTTCAGGACCTCACGGTCGATGCTCGCGCCCACCACTTCGGAAAGAACGGAACTTGCACTGGGCCCGACGGGAATGCCTCGGGCGGATGAGGGGGAGAGTGCCAACAGGAAATGGCTGATCACCCGCGCGTGCTCCTCATCAGTCAAGCGCGACTCGACGAGAAGCTGGGCAAGCCTGCGGGGCTGGATCTGGCAGAAGAAGTCGTGGATGTCTGCCATCAGGATATACCCGCCCTTGTATTTCTGAGCCAAGCTCTCGACTCTCGCCAAGTGCTGTTGCCAGGCATTGCGAGCACTGCGGTAAAATGATCCGTCGCTATCCGGCTCCACCCGGGAGGGAGCAATCCTCGCCGTTTGGGGATCTCCAGACCCACCCATCGACCGCTGGATCTCGTGCGCCATGGCCGTGTAGATCAGGGAATCGATCGGATCTAGTCGATGCACGATCCGATGGGTGCCGCCCAGCTTTGGGGCGAACCGAATCAAGGGCTTTCGCGGGGTGTACGTTTCAAGGTTGATCGCGAGAATATGGTCCTTGACCTCTTTCCAGTTCTGCCGAATGGCGGTGAACTCGAAAGCGCGCGGGAAATGGTCGCTGTCACAATAGCGACAAATGTGGGTGAGCGCCCAGTCCAGCGACTGTTCGTCAAGCTTGGTCTTCATGGCTGACCTCCCTCTCGGTGGATGAATGGATACAGCGAGTGATCGTGAAAGCCTGCACCAACCAGGCAAGGGCTGCGCCCTGCAATTACCAATAAACCCATCCGGTGAAAGAAGCAACTACAAAGCAAAGGCTGAAGTGATTACGTCTTTGCAGGAGGTCATTGGCTCATAAATGCTATCTCTGTCGATCCGCGTTCATCGGCGGTCGCATGGTTTTTGTCCGCGTGGATCTGCGGTGAGATCTTCTTGGCCTCGGCCATGCCGATCGTGGCTAGCCCGCATTTCTCACCAGGTTTCTACTGCGGCGTCGGATCCAGGCATGTCTACTGCGTTGCGCTCTGTCGGGCTCCTCGGCGTACTGCCAAGTACGCCTGAGGGGCCCTCGGTTGCGCGCCTTGTATCCATGCCCGTCTGCGCCGCCTCGCTACGAAACCTGGTGAGAAATGCGGGCTAGGAGCCCGTCCGAGAATTAGGAGGGGTCGCGCGCATGGGGCTTGCGAGGCGAGCTCAAGGCGCGAGGAGGAGGCGATGTCCGTGCACATCATTGACGACGAGCAACGCGGAGATCGCCCCCAATCCCCATGCGCCCCGTGGGTTCCGGCGGCGCGGGGGCAATTGGGACGCGGGCGCTCCTCGACGATGTACCGAGACATCGCCTGCGTCGCGCCGCCTTGCATCCGCCCCCGCGGCGCTCGGAACGCGGCCCCTGCTAATTCTCGGACGGGCTCCTAGGTTTTTCCCACGATATCGAGCGCCGCGGCCAGCCGTTCAAGACCCATGGCCAGCATTTCCGTTTCGCCTCCGATTCCCAGGCGAAAGTGATCGGGCATTTCGAAAAACCTTCCGGGGACGACCGTGGTTTCATATTTCTCTCGCAACAGGGTGCAGAGCTGATCCACTTTGGCGTTTTTCAGGCGCGGGAAAACCACCGTGCCGAACTCGGGTCGTACGTAATCCAAATCGGCGCGCGAACTAAGGAACCGATCGACCAAGGGACGATTCACTTCCAGTAAGGCACGGGCGCGAACGGCAATGTTAACCAGGCGTTTCAGTGCCACGACGCTCAATCTCTCGGCGGAGTGCGCCGGTATTACCTCGAAGAGATCATGCAGTCGCCAGATCTTTTTCGCAAGCTCAGGTTCTGCCAGGATCCAGCCGCAACGAAGCCCGCTCAGCCCATAGGCCTTGGTGAGGCTGCTGGTGACGATGAATTCGTTCCCGAGATGGAATGCGGAACGTAAGGCGAGGCGCGGAGCTTGTGCAAACACTGTTTCCAGATAGACTTCATCTACAAGAACGCGCGCGCCGACTCGTCGCGCGATGTCACCTACCTGTTTGAGAGTAGCGGCACCGGTTATGACACTGCTCGGATTGTGCAGGTTGGTAATCACGATCAACTTTGTGCGCGGCGTAACATTGCGATTTACGTCCTCGGGATCAATGGCGAAGCCGTTCTCGAAGCGCCGCTGGAATCGGCTGACCCGGGCGCCCAAGTAACGGGCGACCGAGAGGAGCGGTTCATACGCGGGCTGCTCGATCAAGACCTCGTCGCCGGGCTCGAGGATCACTGCCATCGCGAGGTGATTTGCGAACGATGTCCCTATGGCTGCCACGACCGACTCGGTGGCTGCGCCGGTTTTCGCCGCGAGGGCTTGCTGGAGCGGTTCATAGCCGTAAAAACTCGGGCCGCTCAGCTCAATGTCTTCCAGGCTCACTCCGAGCTCGCGCAATGGATAGGACACCACTCCGCTGGTTGCCAGATTGAATCTTGCGTGGGATAGCATCTTCGCCCACTCAATGTATGGGGAATTGATTATTCTTCGGGGGGTGGCCAACTTGTTCTCCTCCGGTTCCAGAAATAAAAAACGGGCACCCCAGCGAGCATAATCGCCAGCCCGATTACCGTATTCGCCGGATACTTGTAAACCGTGTTGATAACGACCAACCAGCTGGCCGCGACAAACGCCAGCGTCGTTAACGGGTGACCCGGGATGTTGTACGTTGCCGTGGCGGCTTTGCCGCCGATAGCGTCATGGCGGCGCAGAGCAAATACGCAGGTCGCGCTCAGGCCAAAGAAAATGAAGTCAACCGAAACTACATAGTTCAGGATCTGCTCGTAACGGCCCGAGAGCGCGATGACGGTAGCGCATACGCCTTGCAGAATGATGGCAACCGCGGGCACCCGCGTGCGCGGATGGACCCGGCCGACGCTTTTGAAGAAGAGCCCATCCTCGGCCATGGCGTAATAGACGCGCGGGGCCGTAAGCATACTCTGGCTCAGGAACCCCAGGGTCGATACGGCGATCCCCGCCGCGATCAATTTGGCGCCGGCCTCGCCAAGAGCCGACCGCATGACGGCCGTCGCCGGAATCGTCGTCGCCGCCAGCCCCGATGTCCCGAGCACGCGCACGCAAACGAAGTTCACACCCAGATAGAGTGCAATCACTCCGACTACGCCGATGATCAGCCCGCGCGGCAGGTTTATGCGTGGTTCGCGCACCTCTCCGGCAATGAAACAGGCCGTCTGCCAGCCTCCGTAGGCGAACAGGACCGGCACCATGGCGGCGCCGATTGCGGTCAGCAGGTCGAAGGAGGGAGGACGGTCGAGCAAAGCGCCCGCGAAGGCCGGCGCGCCAGCAGGCTTGCCTGCCAGCAACAGGCCGCACGCAACCAGTGCCGCGATCGCCACAATCTTCAAAACCATTATTGGACTAAACCGCTTCGCGGTATGGCAGTAACTCGGCCTGCTTATTTATGGGCGCCGGGAGCGGATCAACCCCGGTCCATCTGTATATCCTCTTCCCCAGGAAGCTCGATTTGCGCGAGG
>JBEKYG010000375.1:0-5555 GCA_049511215.1 Acidobacteriota bacterium
TGACCTTGGGCCCGAAGGCGGCGCCGCTGGAGGACAAGTCGTGTTCGAGGGTTCTCCCGATGAGTTGGTGTCAAGCAGCCACTCCTACACGGGCCGCTTTCTGAGGGACTACCTGGCAGCAGGCTGCAATCGATAGGAGGCTGGCATCGGGCCGCGAATCACAGCAATCACCAATGCCAACCGCCCACTCTTATGGTATGATAGAAGTGCCCCTGCAATGTTGGTGATGGCAAACTTTGTTTGAGCCAACATTCTATTTGATGGGAGTCTGCGTCGCTCGGCGGTGAGCAAACTTTTCCTTAGGGAACTTGATTGCCTGATGCAGAGCGCAGGATTCCCCCTTGGTAACAAGGTTCAAATAGATGATGCCACACGGCGGCGCGGGGGCCTTTTTTTTGCTCGACATGAGCAGCCGGTTTGGATTTTGAACTTTTGACAGGATCTCACATGCGCGCTTTGTTCATCGGGGATATCTTCGGCAAACCTGGGAGAAAAGCTCTCTTTGAGAGGTTACAAGGGCTGGTCCAGGCGCACAGCGTCGATTTCTGCGTCGCCAACGTGGAAAATGCGGCAGGCGGTTTTGGCCTTACACCTCAGATTGCGGAGGAATTCCTCCATGCCGAGATCGACGTTCTTACTACCGGCAACCACATCTGGGATAAACGCGCAATCATCCCCCTCCTTAGTCAGCAATCGCGGCTGTTACGCCCGCACAACTATCCGCCGGCTACGCCTGGGACGGGACTATTCATCGGCAACAGCCGCTGCGGTGTGCGCGTCGCGGTGATCAGTCTTCAAGGGCGCGTCTATATGCCGCCCATTGACTGTCCTTTCGCCGTCGGAGAGGCCGCAGTGGAAGAGGCGCGGAGGCAGACCAAGGTGATCCTGGTTGATTTTCATGCCGAAGCAACTTCGGAGAAGCAGGCATTTGCGTGGTACATGGACGGGCGCGTCAGTGCGGTGGTTGGAACACACACACACGTGCAGACCGCTGACGAGCGAATCCTGCCGCGCGGCACAGCTTTCATCACGGACTTGGGAATGACAGGGCCGTACGATTCCGTCATCGGATCCATACCCGATCTCGCGCTGGAGCGCTTCCTCAAGCAGATGCCTTCGCGTCTGGAACCGGCGACGGGCAACCCCCGTTTCTGCGGAGTCGTCGTCGAAATCGAAGAATCGAGCGGGTTGGCTGTTTCCATCACACGCATCAATGTCCCGGCCTGATTTCCGGCATCCGGCCTGATGCAGTAGCTTCTCCCTTAACCCGCACCAAAAACGCCACGAATTTTTGATTCGAGATTCGAAATTCGAGATCTTTAGATTTCGAATCTCAAGTTTCGAATCTCGAATTTCGGATGTGTGAGGTCGGGTTAGCAGAGAAAGTGGTCGAGCATTGAAACACAGGCGAGGGAACGACGGCTGACAATCTCGTCCATTTTTTGGAGCGCTGCCCGGGCGCGCTCGAGCTCGTCGGCGAGGCTCAAAGCTGTCAGCACCGCCACCTTCAAGGTATCGACGCAGCCTGACGAGGCTGTCAGTTCCCGCATGCGCTTGTCCAAAGCGGTGCAAAGAGCGCGCAGCCGTTCGACGTCGCCGCTGGTGCGCAGGGCGTATTCACGATCGTAAATCTTGACGTTGACTACGCCGGGTTGGGAATCACTCATGGCACACCCCGCTGCTGGCAAGGCACTCGCCCCGCGGGATTATCTTACCTCCAACGTCGCCAACAAGCTCAGGGCTTTTTCCACACGTTCGCGCAATCCTTCCCGCTCTTTCTGGAGCTGGACCAGATTCTGCTGGAATCCGGCCTCGTTTTCACGCAAGCCCTCGATTTCGATCTTTAGTTTCTGGTTCTCAGCCTGCAGGGTTTCGTTCTCTTTGCGAATGGCCTTGAATGCTTCGACCACCCGATAAATCTTGTCTTCAAGATGGCCGAAGCGCTCAATCCCTGTGAGCTCCAACTGAGTGATATTCTGGGTCATGTTCACCTTATCTGTTTTCAGTGCCGAAATGATCATGCAAGAATGATCGGATATTATCGCTAAAGCTCTGCACACGGTCAACCGTAAGGGTTCCTTGATGGTCTAGAAAGGTAAGCCGCAGGGTCATGCTAACCCGGCCCGAACGGATCTGGTCGCCTCCGTAGACATCCACCAGATCCAGAGCGGCCAATTCCGCGATTTTGAGCCCAAGAACTCCGTCGCGCAACGCGCCGTAGCTGACATCCTGCGAGACCACGATCGAAATATCACGCTCTACCGCCGGAAAACGGGGCAGCGGTTCGTGACGAACGGGCGAGAGGAGATACGGGTAGAGCCCTTGAAAGTCGATCTCAGCAAGGAAAACCGGCTGTTTCAGCTTAAATTCCTCCTCGATGTCAGGGTGCAAGCGTCCCATCACTCCAAATCGCCTGCCGTCAATCACGAGTGCGGCGACCGTTGCGCTGTCAAGCCAGCTGACCTGCGAGTCGGGAACAATGTCGACCGGAGCGCAGCGCATTCCCGCGAGGAACGTGGTGATTATTCCCTTGAGATGAAAAAAATCATAGTCTGTGGCAGGGTTGTCCCAGTTTCCTCCTGCCCAGCCACCGGTTCCAAGAAGGCCGAGGGTGTTGCGCTCGACCACGGCCCCATTGTCAGAGCGCCTGAACACCTTCCCGATCTCAAAGACATTCACCATCCTTTGATTATGGTTGAAGTTGTGTTTTGCAGTCCGCACCAGGCCGGGCGCGAGATGCGCTCGCAGGAACTGTGTCTCCTCGGTCAGCGGATTTCGGATCTCGAGAGCTTGTCCCTCGGTGAGCGGGAAGCGATGATGCTGTTGCTCGCTGGCGAAGCTGAGGTTGATACATTCAGTGTAGCCGAGGCCAAGGAGGATTCTCCTTGCGGAGGATTCATAAGGAGAATCATGAGAAGGCTTACCGACGGTCTTGCTGGCAGGTATCGTCGTGGGTATGTTCTGGTACCCATAGAAGCGCGCAACCTCTTCTATGAGATCGGCCTCGAGTTCCATGTCCGCCCGGTAGGTGGGACATTGCACCAGCCACCGGCCCGCACCCTTACGGACAGGCTTGAAGTTCAGGCGCCTGAGCATGGATTGGATCCTTGCCGGCGTCAGGCTGACTCCGAGCAGAGATTCGGCGTGCTCCTGCACAAGCTCGATCTGGATCGGCGCCATGGCAGCCGGAAGGATGTCCCGAATGCTCCCGGCGATGCGCCCACCTGCGAGCTTTTGAATCAGATAACACGTGCGCGCAATCGCCGCGGTCAGGCCATTCCAATCGGCACCGCGTTCGAATCGGTAGCTTGCCTCCGTCGAGAGGCCGAGCTTCTTCGAGGTGCGCCGGATCGACGCGGGCTGGAAATAAGCGCACTCGAGCAGGACCCTTTGGGTCCATTCGCCGATCTCGGAATCGCGCCCACCCATAACACCGCCGATTGCCACCGGCCCCGCGCCGTCGTTGATCAACAGCATCTGGTCATCCAGTTCACGCTCCACGCCATCGAGGGTCATCATCTTTTGTCCTGCGCAGGCGCGTGCGACAACAATTCTCCCCTCGTGCAAGCGGTCAAAATCGAATGCGTGCAACGGGTGGCCGCGTTCGAGCAGGATATAGTTGGTGATGTCCACGATATTATTGACGGGGCGCACGCCCGAGGCTTCCAGACGGCGCTGCATCCACTCCGGCGAAGGAGCCACTCGAATACCGTCGAGCACGAGTCCCACATAGCGCGGACAGAGGTCCGGATCGCGGATCTCTATCGAGTATGGGATTCTTTCCTCGGAGATTCGCAGCACTCTCGCGGTGCGTGGGTACTTCAGTCGTTGGTTGTAGAGCGCCGCGATCTCCCGGGCAACACCCAGGTAAGAAAGGCAGTCGGGCCTGTTGGAGGTGATCTCCAATTCAAGCACGGCTGTGCCGCAGTCTTCCGATATCGACTCGACGAGAAGGCCTATCATGGTAAGGTCCTCCCGCAGCTGCGCGAGGTTCACCGGCAGATCCAAATATTCCTGCAACCACTCGATGCTGATTTTCATAAATTTGCACCAGAGAAAGCGCCCTCACGGTGACGAGTCGGGATTGATGAGTGATGAGCGCACGTCACCGTCTTGGCCTGGAGGCCGTGGTGTCATCTCTGTCTTCATTTTCCGGCCTGCCGCCGGGATTATTAAAACTGTCTCAAGAACCTGAGATCATTTTCGAAAAAGAGACGGATATCATCGACGCCATATCTTAAAATGAGTACCCGATCGATCCCCATGCCCCAGGCAAATCCGGAAAATTGGGAGTCGTCGACCCCCGACAGGCGCAATACCTTCGGATGCACCATTCCCGCCCCGAGGATTTCGATCCAACCACTCTGCTTGCAGATGCGGCACCCCGAGCCACCGCAGAAGATACAGCCGATGTCGACTTCGGCCCCGGGCTCGACAAAGGGAAAGAAACCAGGGCGCAGCCGCATGCGAATGTCGGCATGAAACAGGCGCTTGAGAAAAATCTCCAGCGTTCCCTTTAGGTCACCCATCGTGATGCCCTTGTCAACTACCAGGATATCGACTTGGTTGAACATAGGCGAGTGGGTGGCATCAAAAGGGTCCCTGCGGTAGACTTTTCCGAAACTGACGGCCCGAATCGGCGGCTTCATCGCTTCCATTGCATGAACTTGCACGGTGGAGCAGTGGGTTCGCAGAAGCAGGCTCTCGTCGAAATAGAAGGTATCCTGCGCATCGCGCGCGGGGTGGTTGCGCGGCATGTTCAGGGCTTCGAAATTGTAGTATTCGGTTTCCACTTCGGGGAGATCGAACACCGTGAATCCAAGGCTGATAAAGATCTGCTCGATTTCCTCCTCCAGCAGCCGGGTTGGATGCCGAGCGCCCAGGACATAAGGAAATCCGGGTCGGGTGACATCGATGCGCGGGCGACTCTGCAGCAGCTCCGCCTTTTGAGCGGCGGCCCGCGCCTCTTCGAGCCGGTTCTCCACGAATTGGCGCAATTGGTTCATCACCTGCCCGAAAGCCGGCCGTTCCTCCTTGGGAAGGTCCCGAAGCCGTTTCATTTCGGCGGTGACGATTCCGTTCTCCCGCGACAACCATTTGTCGCGCACGCTCCTTACCTGATCGAGGCTTGCCGCCCCGGCCAAATCCTCTTCGAATTGGCTACGAAGCACTTCGACCGACGCACTCATCGACCACCTCAGCAGGGATTACGAATGACGAACGACAAGGAGAAAGCAGGCAAAACTAGTTCCATTCGTCATTGATCACCCGTCACCAAAAAAAAGCCCGGCGTCGTGCGACACCGGGCGATTCATAGCTCGATCTGGATTCAATCCTAGGCAACCGCCAGTGCCGCTTTCGCAGTCTCTGTCAGGCGGGTAAATGTCTCGGGATCCAGGCTGGCAATGTCTGCCAAGACCTTGCGGTCCAGCTCGACGCACGCCTTCTTCAGCCCGAGCATAAACTTGCTGTAGGATATATCATTGCGTCGCGCAGCGGCGCCAACTCGCACAATCCACAGCCGCCGGAAGTTACGTTTCTTGGTTCGGCGGTCA
>JBEKYG010000376.1:0-5546 GCA_049511215.1 Acidobacteriota bacterium
CCCCTGTCAGGATTGAGCCCCGCCGAGCAGCCTGCACTGCCCATCAATCTGCTTGGAACGGCGTGTGCCAGCTTGGGGATCTTCACCTGCACGACAGGCGCGGGAATCAGCCCTCCCACGCGAGTGTGATCATTATGCAGTTTGGATTGCGGAATGTATTCTTGGGATTTTTCGGTCGAGCTCTGATCCGGCCCTTCATCCTCGCGGGGTTGGGAATCTCGATGCTGTTCGGAAGTTACCGCCTCCTTGGTCCGGCGGAGGAGAGTCTCGGGTTCATGCGACGCAACCTGGCAGAACGAGTCTGTTCGGAAGCCGTGGGGGATTTGCCAAAAAGGGAAGGCCTTCCGAGCATTGCGGTCCTCAATCTTACCGGCGATCAACAGTCTTTTGTAACCAAGCTGCTGAGGGAAAAAATAGCATCCTCGGGCGAGTACCGGGTTCTGGAGGAATCATTCTTACATAAACTCCTGCGCGAGTTCGGCAAGGATAATGCGTCATCAGCGCGGCTGGAGGACGCGGTTGCCACCGCGCGTCAGATTGGCGTTGACTTTATTATCTTCGGCGAGATCCCGGAATTCACGGCGAAGGATAACGCGGCGACGCTCAAGCTGGAGCTGCGCATGGCCGAGCGCACCAGCGGCCAGGCCATCTTCGCTCACAGCTACTCGGAGGACATTGGAGGGAGCCTGGTGCTGAGCGCGTACTGGCGCGCGCGCATTGCTGACAGCTCCAAAGGGCGCAGGATTTTCATCTGGATCACCTTTATGCTGTTGCTCCCACTTGGAACAATTCCTCTGATCCGCCGGCTGACCGCTCAGGATTCAAACCTGCTTAACCTGGCACTGCTACTCGGCTATACGTTCCTGGACATGCTCGTTGCGCTCCTGCTGACAGGCTTTTGGATTCCCACTCTCTGGACCGCTGGAATTCTGATCCTCGCACTAGCCTCGAGCGCGTATTACAATTATCGCATTGCGAGTTTTGTTGAGCGAGTGAGGCATTAGTAGACTGTAACAGCAGACTGGTATCAGCCATGGTTACCGAAATCATCCAAGCATTACAGCCCAGTCGGAGCCGCGACCGTGACCGAGCGGGTGTTATCGGCTCCCTTGCGGCCGCGGCTCTGTATGTTCAGTATGATTTCGCGATACCATTCATCTGTTACAAGTTACCAGAATGTTACAGAGGGTGAAGGAGCAGCCTGACGTCGCTGCTCTGGAAAATGGGCGCCGGCATGACGGCGCCGAGAGAACTCCCATAGGTCGAGGCGCGCGAGGGGACGGCCCCGCAAGCGAAGCACTGAAAGGAAGATCCCATGAGTCTTTTCAAGTCCAAAGAGGAACGGCGCGTCGAACGAAACATTCAGATTCGGCAAGCTGCAACACAGATCAAGCGACAGATTGCCGCCAACACCAAGCACGAGACCGACTACGTAGAAAAGGCAAAGCGGGCGCGGAAGCTCGGCTGGAATAACCAGTACGATTTCCTCAAGAAAGCCATAAAGAAAACGGCAACGATCAAGGTCCGGCTCGAACGCCAGCTTCTTTCCCTGGAGTCGGCAGTGCAGATTAAGGAACAGGCTGAAGGCCATTTTGAATTCGCCAATGCCATGAACGCCCTGTCGAAATCAATCTCGGAGGTTTTTGGCGCGACCGACATGGCTAAGACCCAGGTCAACTTTGAAAAGGCAATGTCCCAGGCCGAGAACCTGGAAGAAAAGATGGACACATTTCTGGAAATGACTTCCGACTCGATGTTCGATTACGAGGGCGGATCGGAAGGCGAGCTGGTGAGCGACGGCGATATCGAAAAAATGCTCGAAGAGGAGGTCACGCACGAAGAGCGCGAAGGGGTTGACGCCCAGATCGACAAGGATCTCTCCGCTATTCAGAAGGAAATTGATAAGGGCGAAAAATCATAGAGAAGGAAGACTGATAATTCCAGGCGGATCGAGCGGAGCATCTCTATGCAGTTCCTTTTGGAGCAATACAGCAAGAACAAGGACCAGGGACTTGACTACCTCAAAGTCGAGGAATATGAGCAGGCTCGGTACCACCTGCTCATCGCGGCCAAATACCTGCTCAAGGCGGCGCAGGAATCAGAGCCAAAGCTTCAGAAGATCCGTCACGATAAAGCGCTCCAGTTGCGTGACCTGGCTTTTTCCCTCAAGGACAAAAAGGCACCCGCCGGCCATGGAAAAAGAACGGCTGGCGAAAAGGCCCCGGCCGGCAAGGATCAGGATGGCGACCTGACCCCCGAGAGTAAATGGATCGTATCCGAAAAGCCCAACGTGCGCTTCGACCAGATTGCCGGGCTGGACAATGTCAAGGAGGCGATCAACCTCAGGGTCATCTACCCTTTCCGCCATCCGGAGGCGGCGAATCGATTCAAAAAGAGGGCTGGTGGCGGCATGCTTCTCTATGGTCCCCCGGGCGTTGGGAAAACCATGATTGCCAAGGCCATAGCCACGGAGATGGACGCGCAGTTTCTGAATGTCAAGAGCTCCAACATCATGTCCCAGTGGGTCGGGGTGGCGGAACAGAATTTGGCGCGCCTGTTCGAAGTCGCCCGCCGGTATCCCATCTCCGTCGTGTTCCTTGACGAAACCGAGGCTCTCGTTGGCAAGCGGGGCGGGCAATCGACCGTGATGAACCGCGTTGTTCCGGAGTTTCTCTCGCAGGTCGACGGCCTCGACCCCAAAGTGAACTGCATCCTGCTCATGGGCGCCACGAATCGTCCTTGGGATATGGATGAAGCCGCGTTGCGCACGGGCCGTTTTGGCGAGAAGTTTTATGTGGGCCTCCCCGAGGTGGCGGCCCGTGAGCAGATACTTCATTTCAATCTCGACGGTATTCCCATAGAGTCGAACGTCGATTTCCACGCCCTTGCCGAAAAACTCGATGGCTACAGCGGCGCCGATATTTCCGGGGTGTGCATTAAAGCCACGGATTTGCCGTTCCGCCGACAAATCCGTTCCGGCGCCGACACGATTCTGATGGCCGCGGATTTGGAACAGGCTGTCAAGGAGGTGCCGCCATCGGTCAATAGCGCCATGTTGGATCGTTACCGCAAATTTGCCGAAGGGAGCTGAGTATTGGGGGAATCGCTGGATCAACATCTGGATGCTGTGGCCCGGCGCATGGGAGGGTTCCTGCGCGGCTTTGACGATCCGAGGTTGCACGTAGGGTCCGCGGATCTCTTCGTCAAAGAATTCAAGATCGTGATGGACTGCCCGGCACTCCATCCGCCTGGGGGCGAACGGACTATTTCCTATTCCGAGGCGGCCGGTTCATTCAGGGTTTCTCCGATCACCACGGTGCATAAAGAACTGGAAGATCCGGTGTCCGCCATGGTCCGCGGCCTTGGCGAATCCTCCCTATTCGCCGCTCGTGAGGGGAAGGAACTCCCGCTGGATAAACTCCGGGAGGATCTGGCTGCCCTCCTGCGCGTGCCGACCCTGTTATTTTACTTCCAGATTTCCGATCGCACTGCGTTCTTCACCAGCCTGGAGCAAATGGCCAAGAAGTTCGACTTTCCCGTGGTAACGGAAGGCGGCGGGAGTATCCCAGGTCATTGTCCGGTCTGCGGCTCAAATCTCCCACCGGGACCACATCGGCGGATCCTGAGATGCGGAGCGTGCGGACGGCCCTTGGAGATTATTCGTCCCCTGCCCTTGGTTTCGGGCATAGCCGCCACGGTTTCCTATGAGATGTTGCGCCAGATGGTGGCCTTGGATCAGGTATTCAGTTACCAGGAAGAAGGAAACATCAGACCTCTATAATCCGGGAGCTGAGTCTCGTGAACGCTGCCATTGATGCGAAAATCCACATATTCCTGGTGAAATCTCTCGATTCCAGGCGTAACCAGATTATTATTCAGCAAGCAGCGGCTGCCCTGCGATTCGAGCTGATCGACGAGCGCATTGAGGAGCGCGAATACGACGAGCAGCAACGGTTGCGCGTTGATCGGGTGATCAACCGCAAGGTCTTTCGAGGCGAGGCCTATGAACGCTACTCCACTCTCGTGGTGGGGCTTCGCGAACAGGGCGCGGATCCCGTGGACCTGGAATCGAGGGTGCGCTCCCAATTGGATTCGGACCTCCGCGCCATCGCATCCGATCAAAATGTCCGCAATGATCCCGGAGGATCTTTGCAGCGGTACTCCGAGCTGGTGCCCTCCGATAAATGGCCCGTAATGCTCTGCATGGCCCAAGAGTCAGCCGCGATCGATCTCCTCAAACACCGTCTCGCCTCCCGGGGATTCAGCCTTCTGCCCGCCGAAAGCCTGAACCAATTCGGGATTGTGAAGCTCACGTGTCCGCCGGAAATGAGCTTTGTGCGCCAGATTGCCGGTTTGCCCGAGACGTGCACCATCGCCGACGCGTTAACCCCCGTAACCTTTCCCGTGCCCATGGCAGTCACTACCATGATGATCGAGACTCGGGGGATACTTGGGGTCACTCCCGATATGAGATCGCGCTACGGCCAGGACGTCACCCTCGCGGTCCTGGATACCGGGCTGGATCGCAATCATCCGGCCTTCACCAGAATCGCGAGCGGGGATTACCGCGACTTTACGTCAAGCGGAGAGGAAGATGTCGATGGACATGGATCGCACGTCGCCTCCATCGCCGCCGGTGATGACACAAGCCTCGGAGGTAAGTACTCCGGGATAGCTCCGCGCTGCCACCTGATTGCCGGCAAGGTTCTTTCACCCGGGAGAGCCGGTAACCTGGAATCGATACTCCAGGGGATGGCATGGGCTGTGATTGAAAAGCGGGCCGATATTCTGAGTCTCTCCCTGGGCGAAATGGGCACGCCCCCCACTGGGCAATCGATCTGGTCGCGGGCTTGCGACGAGGCCTTCCGCCAAGGTACCGTGGTTTGCGTGGCCGCCGGCAACCCCATGCCTTCCTACCCGGAGTCCATTTCTGTCCCGGCCGATAGCACGACTGCCGTGACCGTTGGAGCGATTGACAAAGCGCGGCATCTGGCGGTCTTTTCCGCGCAAGGGAGTGCGAATCCTGATTCACCGCTCTACGGCAAGCCTAATTGTGTAGGGCCGGGCGTGGACATCGTCGCTGCCCGATCCTCGACCGCGGTTTTTGATGCCTCCGAATTAGTAGATGCGAACCACGTGCGTCTCTCGGGCACAAGCATGGCAACGCCGGCCGTTGCAGGCTGCCTGACGCTCCTCAAGTCCAAGGCGCGCTCTCTCGGCTGGGAAACCACCCCGGCCGAGCTGGTCGAGTTGCTCTATGTGGCCTGCCGGCCGCTCCAAGATGCCGAGGGCCGGACCTACCGAAGCGACATGCAGGTGGGACACGGCCTGGTGAATATGGCAGGAGCTTTCCAGGAGGCGGAACGCCGTGCCCCGGCGCACGCCCACGCCGCCGCAATTACCACCCCGCCAAAAGCGGATCTTGAAGACTCTCAGCATCCCGGCAAGTCAGCCGGGATTCGAGCTCGAATTGCCACAAGTGCTTTAGAAGCATTCCAGCCGGATGTTTGTTACCACTGTGGCAAACGCTACCTGACCAAAGTCGG
>JBEKYG010000377.1:0-5536 GCA_049511215.1 Acidobacteriota bacterium
CCACATCGGTCAGAGCTGCGCCCCAATCCGTAGATGGGCCCACCTCCCCGACTGCTTCTTGCTCCAATTGAGCCGGAAGCGCCTCGAATGAACACTGCTTCCGCATCGCCGCACGAACCCGCAGCCCTGCCGCAGCCAACTCCGCGCAGAGATGACTCCCAACAAAGCCCCCGGCTCCTGTAACTAAAACCTTCCGCACCAAAATCCGGCTCCTTCCCCCGTCGTTGACATCTCCGTCTCCCCGATTGTATCTTCTTCAGCCAAGATTCCGGCAATGGAATTCCGCGGCAGTGCGCACGCTGCCGGGAGAGCGGGCATCCCGCCCACGGCGCAACCTTAGGACGTTGCCTGCGCCCTGCTTGCCATAACTGCGACTCAGACACTGCAAACAAAGAGCGGTCACGAATAACACGGCGCGGCAATGCCGCAACCAAATCAACCGCCAAGACCCCAAGACGCCAGGAAAATACTCGGGAATCCTGGCGTCTTGGTGTCTCGGAAGATGTGAATAAATCACGAAATCTAGATTTTGCTCGCCGTAAGTGATTGAAAACAAATGACTGATTTTTTCGAAATTTGATTTATTCACACCTTCTTGGAGACCTGGCGGTTAAAAGACATTTCCAGGAAGGAAGGGATTTGCGGGTAAGTAGCACGAAGAACACGAACCGTGTCTGGGCAGACACGAGGCACGCGCTTTCGCCGTCCCGTTCGCACTCTTTGGGAATTCCGGTTCCCTATTCGATTTGATCGAGCCCCCAATTCAACGAAGAGCCCATCATTTTTTGACTTCGGGGTCTTTGCGGATCTTGGCTTTGGCCTCGTCGATGGTTTTGGCGAGCGACGGCTTCAGCTTCAAGGCAAATTCAAATTCGGCTTGAGCTTCGGCCTCCTGGCCTTGGGCGAGTTTGAGGAGGCCTCTCTGAACATGGCCAGGAGCGTAGCCGCGGTCCCATTTGAGAGCCTGATCGTAATCCGCGAGCGCTCCCTCCGTATCGCCTTTCGCCAGTTTGGCATCGCCCCGATGGACCATGAATGAAGGCTGACGAAAGTTGAGCTTCATCGCCTGGGAGAAGTCCTCGATTGCGCCCTCAAGGTTGCCTTTTGCTGTGCGCGCCAAGCCGCGGTTATCAAAAACGAAAGAATCGTTGGGCGCCAGCGCGGCCGCCTTGTCCAAATCAAGCAGCGCGCCGTTCAGATCGCCTATGGCCAGCTTAAGCGCGCCCCGGGCGCCGTAAATGCTTCCGTCATTGGGACGGATCGCGACGGCCCGATCCAGCTCCGCAAGAGCGCTTTTCAGGTCGCCTTTCATTTGGAAAATTTCCCGCTGGATCAGGTGTGCGGTATAGGCGTCCTTGCCGCGCGGATCGATGCGGACGATGGCGCGAAAGTCCTTAATGGCGTTGTCGATGTCCCCTTTTCCCTTGTAAGCCAGCCCTCGCCCGAGCAGCGCCTCCGTAAATTTCGGGGCGATTTTGAGGGCCTGGGAATAACTCTCGATGGCGAGGTCAAATTCCCCATCGACATAGAACCGCGTGGCCGCGGCCATGTAGCTGTCGGGCGAGCCGGCGGCGCGCTGAGACGAACCGGATAGGCCGCCGAACTGGGCGTGTCCGGCCGTAACAGGCATAATAAGGGCAAGGAACATCACCGCGAAACGGCCGCGCTTCATAGGACCTCCAGCTTCAACAGCTCACGCGATTTGCGTTCTGATTCTATCGCAAACCGCGGAGACTGTAAAGGCCCCCAGGAATTTATCCGAAATCACCTAATAATCCTGCAACCTTTTGCCGATTTGAGCATCTCTCAAAGAAGCTCTCCTAGATTCTCTGCGAGCTGAGTCCCTGGGTGGGACGAGAAGGCACCGTGAGGGGCCCGTGCAGTTCTTGAGTCAATACCTGGATCGAGAGGCAGGACTTGGCTTCTGGACAGATTTTTTGCTTGACATGGACATGCCTTTGCCAATAACGTAACAATCGTTCATGCTCGTGTGTACGAGTCTTTTCTGCCTTGCCAGGATGGCAAAGCGAGCAAGTCTGTCTAGGAATCCATGCCGTTTCCGAGAACCTGGGGCAGGGCGTCGATTCGATGATTTCAACCATCTTCGGTGATGGTGCTTGCGGATAAAGCTTAGCAGCGGTTACTAACTTAGATGGAGGTCACCCAACATGGTTTCAAGCTGTACTTGGAGGAAGAAAATGAGACTCAATCGTGTGAAAATCGTCGTTCTATGCCTGGGCGTTGCCTTGCTCGTAATGACGGGAAGCGCCATGGCGGGCGTAACCAAAACAATCCCGGTGGCGACGGCGACCCTTACCGGTTCTCCAGCCAACACCACAATCACTGGAGCGGCCGGTACTATCAACTATGCCCGTGAAGTTGGGGGGGCAAACGCCACCTACAATTTCCCCGGCTGGTCCAGCGCGCCGTGCTCCGGCCTCTCCTATATTACCCACCAGATGAACGTGATCCGTTCCTTTAACAATGGGCAAGGATCCCCTCAGAACTACTTTGTCGATATAACCTTGGACGATAGCGCCGTGTTCACTGCCGCGCCCGGGGCAAGCAACGGATCCCAGGTTTTTGCCCCTGACATCACCGTTCAAAATGAGCCTACCATTCTGGTATATCGTGTTATTGATGGGACGCCGGGAATTGATGCTGGGGCCTTGCCCAACAAAAAAGTCAGATACTATATTTCGATCACCGGTAACGAAATCGCGGCGATCCCAACCATCAACATTAATCTGGCAAAATTCGCGGTCAAGGACGTCGCTAACCAATTAAACAACGCTGCTCCTGCTGCTCCTCTTCAGCCGAATACAATCGATGTGACGGTGGCGACGTTTGATGCGTCGGACGGAACACCGTTTGATGCCCAGACTGGCGATATGACCCCCTTCATGAAGGGCGTCCCTGGTGTGGCTCTTCACTTTACCTCTGGCTCCCCCCCACCCCCCGCTGCTCCGGGTTCTGGTTACGCAACCATCGACGTATTCGAAAATCGCCAGGAGTTCGTGGAGAATCCCCCCTACGTCCGCGCTCATTATGATAATAGCGCGACCATGGTAATCAATACCATGGTGTCCGGCGTGTTTTACCGTAACGGTTGCGCGTATGGCCTGACGGAGATAAGCAGCATTCAGCTGACCATCACCGCCGACGTCAGTTGGGCGGGTGTGACAGATATTTACTATGATGGTATTGACTTCCCTGCTCCCTCAGGTGGATTCGTTAATCCGGTCATCCTCAAGATCGCCGGCAACGATCCGAGCGTCCAGAATGATGGCACGAATCCGACCCACATTAAAATCCTTGTTGATGGGGTGGCTCAGCTGGTGCCGCAACAGTTCCATATCTCGGTGGACGAACTTGTGGGTGGATTGCCTGATGGGCCCGTTCATACCTTCAACCTCTTGGATAGCAACGCCATTCTGACTACATGGGATCTGAATGGCACGATCCTTACGGCCATTTTTCAGAATGCCACAAGTCCTATTTTGAACGGCCGCCTCTACCTCTGGAACGCGTCCAACCAGGTTGGCATGATCACCGCAAGCGTCTACACGCTGCCCACTACGTGCGCCGCGGCAGGCCCGCCGTGCTCGGCGGTGATCGCGCCATCGACTCTGATTGGCTCGGTCACGTTTAATCCCGCCACTTATCCGGGATTTGCCCTGCCTGGCGCCGGCGCCGGCGGCACTATCGGTGGCGGACTCAACCTCAGGGTCTATGAGGACATCTTTAGAAATCTTCCCGCCAATCCTGATCCTAAGGTTCAGTGGCTCGGTTGGCCAAGCACGTTCGCGACCAATTCGGGCAATGTTGTGGTCGTGTTGACCATCACCGCCAAGCAGGTCCGCGGCTGGTCCAACGTGTGGACTAGTACGGAATCGTACGGTGTGGTAAACATGCTTGTCACCGCCCCCGCGCTCAGCAGTCTTTTCGATATCTTTTGAGTTCTCTGTCAGTTACTGACGAGTCTCAAGGCTCACTGATGCTCGGCGTACCCAAGGGGTACGCCGAGCACTGCCTTCTAGGCAGGTTTGGCTTGGATCTGGAAAGTCGATTCAAGGTTGCATCTATGAGGGCTTAGCCGTCCGCCAGTTCTTGATATGTGGTCTTGGCTTAACGGCTTGGACCGCAGGGCAGGCGCATATCTGCTGGGTAGGAGAAAACTGTGGCATCGAAAAGAACGATTTGGATGGTGTGCAATTACCTCATGGCTGGCACTGCGGTTGCTATGTGCGCCTACATTTTCAGCTTTATGTTTTCCTCTACGCGGTTTGGTGAGCTGCCTGCCATTCCACAGCAGAATCAAAGTCGGGTTTCTGTTCCAGCCTCCTCGGTGGTGACCGAACCGCCCGCAAAGGCCAAGGAACAGGCGTCTCACGCCATAGTATCCAATGGGAATGTCGGCGGGGGGCAGGCGCCGGCGACCAATGCCGGTGTGCAGCAGCCTCGGGCCGCGGCGCCGGCCTCCCCCACCGGTACCAGCGCTCCGCCGATTTGGGGAGACGCCCCCCATGTTTTGGCTGGCCCCCCTATCCCGAATGCTAATCGACAAATGTTGCCTCCGGGTTTTGAGAACGAGGACAATTCGCTCACCCAAGCTCCGCAGAAGATAAAGAAGTAGCCTTTCGGCGCACTTGGGTTTCTCACTTTTCCGCGAGGCCCGATCGCATTCAATGGCTTACAGGTCAAGTTCCTGTCATTTCAGGTGAGAACTGACCATCTGCTTGGCTATTTCGCCCCGCGGATATTTGTGTCTCTTAAGCATCTCTGTGTTCTCGTGCTGCCAGGGATTACTCTCTCTTGCATTCCCCGTCAAAATCATAATCGGGCTCCTATTACCACAAAGACTCGAAGACTCTGAGGCTCGAGGAAATCCTATGTTTTAGACCTCCTTTGAGTCTTTGAGTCTTCGAGTCTTTGTGGTAAATGGCCGTTAGGACGGGCTAGGAATCAAAATGCTTTTCGTGCTAGACTCCAGGTCTGACAAAATCATGAGGGAAGGGGATGGCCTCGGTTTCGCATAAGGCCACGGCCTCTCATCCTGGGATCTTCACGATGGCTATCCGTGCTCTAGGAAACTCGACGGCGCTGGCGGCCAGCCGGCTGGCGCGAGCTGGGATCGATCTGTCGCGCCACCTTCTGCTCGTCGTCCTGGGCGATTGCGCCATAGGCTTGGCGGCTTACCTGGTCGCGTTTTCGCTGCGGTCCGTTCTGCCGATCCCCTTTACCAATGAGTTGATGCCCTCGGAACGCCTTCTGCAGGTGAAGCATTACTGGTGGCTTCTCCTCGGGCTCCAGCCTACGCTCCTTTTCTTTCTCGATTGCTACCACGAAATCCGGGTCAAGAGAATCCGTGAATTTATCCTGCCGGTGGCGAGCGCGACCGGGATTCAAGTATTGATCCTTGTGGCCGTTTATTTCTTCACCGGCAACCTGACGTTTCCACGCACCATTTTCCCGATTTATTGGGTCCTGAATTCCGCCGCAATCGTAGGTTGGCGGTCCGTCATCAAACACAGCG
>JBEKYG010000378.1:0-5527 GCA_049511215.1 Acidobacteriota bacterium
GCCAACCGCTCTAGCGGTGCGGATGTTAACGGCCTACGCAATTCAGACAACTAAGGAGACTCTGTCTTCCGCCGACGGCAGCGTTGTGGTCATAACCAATGGAGGCGAGCTTGCGGGAGGCGAGACTGTTCAGGTTCAGAACGTGACTGAAGATTGCAGCAACACGGCCTCTTTGGCAATGGGGTCTGCAATGCGTGCCACGAAGACAAAGAGCGAAGAGACCAGAATGGGAAATGTGGGTTTCGGGGGGATCGGAGGGAACCCGGTCTTGCCATAAACGAATATGTCCATCTATCTGAGAGCATTTGCGAGTTACTTTTCCACAAGACGTCAACGATTTAGCGAAAAACACAACAGGAAGCGCCGATGGATCGGCCGCTGGGCGCCCACTTGGGCGGGAGGGAACGGATCTGCCCAAACGCTCGAAGCGGTTCGAGTTCGTGTATATCACCCCAGAGGCTCCTTTCGATTCTGGATGTGGATCTTGATACTGCTCGCGGTTACAGGGGCAGCGGCCCATGAGATGCACACTTCGACTCTGCAAGCCTGGATCCTGACCAGGTACTCGAGCAAACTGGTTTACGGTGTAAAACCGGGGCCCGCCAAGGTGATTGTGTTTCCAACAAACGGTCCCTTCGACGTGCGCCGCGGCTATACGCGGCTCCCTGAGTTTGAGCGCCGATTGCAGGGGGAGGGGTTCGTCATAAAGGAACAGTCAAACTTCTCCCGTGACCTTGCGCGAATTGCGGCATGGGGCATCACCCCCCCTTATCGGGAGCCTGACGACGTGGGTCTCACGATCAGGAGCGTGGATGGCTCCCTCCTTTTCAACGCAAGCGCGGGAGACCGGTTCTTTCTTGATTACGACAGCATTCCGCCACTGCTGCTGGGGTCGATTCTGTTTATAGAGAACCGCGAGTTGGGAGAAGAGCCGAGGGATGTTTTCGCGAATCCGGTGGTTGACTGGCCCCGCCTGGCTAAGGCATCGGCATCCTACTTGGGCCACAAACTGGGACTGCCCGTGCGGCTGCAAGGAGGCAGCACGCTTGCAACGCAGTTGGAGAAATTCCGCCACTCGCCCGCGGGACGGACCGACTCAGGAATCGAGAAACTCAAGCAGATGTTCTCTGCCAGCCTCAGAATCTATAAGGAGGGCCGAGATACCAGGGCCGCGAGGCACGAGATTATTGTTGATTATTTGAACACGGTGCCTTTGGCTGCCGTCCCCGGTTACGGCGAGGTCAATGGATTGGGCAATGGGCTTTATGCCTGGTTCGGCCTCGAGCTTGGCGATGTCTGCCGGGAATTGGAGAAGCCGACCTCCCCCATGGCTCAGGCTGTCGCCTTCAAGCACGTACTCACACTGCTGGCCTCCGTTCGTGCTCCCGCCTTCTACCTCGGGCAGCGCCATGACGAGCTCGAGGCCAGGGTGAACTATTACGTCAAGCTGCTGGAGAAGGAAAGGCTGATCAGTCATGACTTGGCCCAGAACCTAAGAGAGGTTTCCATCACCTACTCGCCTCATCCCAATGAAGGGGTTGAAGACATTTCCCCACAGAGGAAGGCTGCCAGCAACATGCGCATTCACCTGGGGGACCTACTCGGGGTGCCAAGCCTTTACGATCTGTCCCAGCTCCACCTGAATGCAGACATCACTCTCAACGCCGGCATACAGAATGAAGTGCTGAGGGTCTTCGAGCAGCTGCGAGATCCGATGTTTATCAATGCCCAAGGCCTATACGGCGACAGGCTGCTGTCAAAGGGGGAGGATCTCGATAAAATAACCTATAGTTTCCTGCTGTTCGAAAGCCTGCCGGAAGGAAATCTGCTCCGCGCCCAGGCAGACAATCTGGATACCCCCTTTGACATTAACGAGGGCGTGAAGCTGCAGCTGGGGAGCACGGCCAAACTGCGCGTGCTCGCACATTACCTCGATCTCGTGTCAGCGCTGCAAAGAGAGTTCTCTCCCCTCGACAACAAAGCCCTGGCGCAGCAGGCCCGCCAGGCGCGTGACCCCATCACACGGTGGGCGGCCGAAACCATGATCCAAAGCCCCGGAGTGAGCATCGAGACATTCCTCGAAAAGGCGATGAACCGCACCTATTCAGCGAGCCCATACGAAACTTTCTTTACCGGAGGCGGAATCCACAACTTCGAGAACTTCGACAAAAACGACAATGCGCCTGTTCTGACCGTCCGTGAGGCAACGCAGCGTTCCGTCAACCTTGTATTCATCCGGCTGATGCGCGATCTTGTTCGCTTTCACGAGTCACGCTTGCCGTACAACATCGACCAGGTGCTCCACAATATCGACGATCCTGTCCGGCTGAGCCTGCTGCGGGAAATCGCCGCAGACGAGGCGAGGGAGAGGCTCGAGACCTTCTACCAGGCACATCGGGGATTAACGGTGGATGCCGCGATCTCCTCCTTGCTTGGCTCGCGCGCCGGCAGCGACCGGCACCTGGCCATGCTCTTTTTCGCCTGGTATCCCGAGGCGCGTACCCAGGATCCCGCGGGTCAGCTTGCCCGCTGGCTTCTGGCCCGAGGAGTAGTGGAAAACCCCGGGCAGGTCAGCCGCCTGGTCCGGGCATACGGCGACCCGCGCCTGACCGTTGCGGATTACGGATACTTGTTGGGCAAGCACCCGCTCGAAGTCTGGAGTGTCGGACAGCTGGTGCGCGATCCTTCTGTCTCCCCTGACGACTTGCTCAAACGCAGCGCTGAGGCGCGGCGGATCTCTTCGGCATGGTTGTACCAGACGCGGAATCGCGCCGCGCAAGACCTGCGGCTGATGATCCGATTTGAACAGGATGCCTTCGAGCGCATGACTCCTTCCTGGCAGCGCCTCGGCTTCCCCTTCGATCACCTGGTTCCTTCCTATGCTACTGCGATCGGCAGCTCTTCGGACAGGCCGGCAGCGCTTGCGGAGCTGATGGGAATCATTCTCAACGGCGGCGTGCTCCGCCCTACATTGCGCTTTCAGGATCTGACATTTGGTGCCGGGACCCCCTACGAGACTCTGTTCACCAGTGTCCCCGCGAAAGGCGAGCGCGTCATGGATGAACCCGTGGCTCACCTTTTGCGCCAAGTCCTGTCGGAAGTCGTCGACAAGGGGACCGCCGTTCGAGTGGCGCGTTCCTTCGTCGGCCCCGACGGCAAACCCGTCGTCATGGGAGGCAAGACCGGCTCGGGTGATAACCGCTTCGTTGTGGAAGGACGCGGAGGCGTCAAGGTCTCCTCACGTGCGGTGAACCGGACGGCTACCTTTGTCTTCTATCTCGGAGACCGATATTTCGGGGTGATCACGGCCTTTGTCAATGGCGAGGCCGCCGGCGACTACAAATTCACGAGCGCCCTCCCGCTGGCTGTGCTAAAGATACTCGCACCAGCCATCGCGCCGCAGCTGTTTCCCGCTGTAATTACAAATCCTCCTGTCGCCGATTTGGCGACCCAGCGATAGAAACCGCGAGAGACACGAAATGGGTTCTTTCGAACTCCTTCCATGCCAAATCATTGGCGAGGTGGAACGGACTTTTTGCCCCCAAGACGCCAGGACCCAAAGACGCCAAGAATCTTCCTGGTCTTCTTGGGGCCTTGGGCCTTGGCGGTATGTTGGGTTGCAGGTATGCTGCGTTTGTCTCTCGGCTGTTTCGGGGTTCAGCCTTTGAGGAGGTTGCGGGCTATGAATAGAAGATTGGCGGGACGCTCAGCCAGGCGGCGCATGAAATAAGGATACCAACGCACGCCGTACGGAATGTAAACCCGCATGTTGTATCCGTCCCGTGCGAGTTGCTGCTGCAAGTCGCGACGGATTCCATAGAGCATCTGGAACTCGATCTGATCGTTGGGAACGTTCTTTTCGCGTGCAAATTGCCTGGTTGCGGCGATCATGGCTTCGTCGTGCGTGGCGACAGCATGATGGAGGCTGCCCGGCAACAAAAGCTTCATCAGCTTGACATAGTTCGCATCGGTATCGCGCTTCTTCTTGAAGGCTACCGTCGCAGGTTCCAGATAAGCACCTTTGCACAGGCGAACCCCGATCCCGTTCTCTATCAGCAGACGCACGTCGTTCTCGCTCCGATAAAGGTAGGCTTGGATGACGGTGCCGACATTGCCGGCTTCCTTGTGTGCGCGAAGCACGATGTCCAGGGTCCGCTGCGTGTAACTGCTGTCCTCCATGTCGACGCGGATGAAGGTTCCGAGTTCGGCCGCTCGCCGAAGGATTCCTATCAGGTTTTGGTAGCAGAAGTCAGTGCCTAAATCCAAGCCGATTTGGGTCAGCTTGATGGAGACATTGCAGTTGACCTTTTCGCGGTGGATCCGGTCCAGCATGCCGATGATCTCTTCGGTGGTTTTCGCGGCATCTTTCTTGGAGAGCGTATTCTCACCGAGAAGATCCAACGAAGCCCTGATTCCCTCGAGATTCAGCTCGTGCGTCGCCCTGATCGCGTCTTCGATCGTCTCGCCGGCAACAAAGCGCCACGCGGTCGCCCGGAAGATCTTGAAGCGCAGCATGAAGTTCTTGAAGGATTCCTTTTGAGACAGAAACAACAGGAAAGCACGCACGTGAAGGTTCCTCCAGCTTGATCGGGTAAGTTGCCGGTGAAAATATACCGCAAGAAATGGAAGCTGAAAGCAAAAAGCGTCGGGGTCGGTATCGGGGTCGCAGTCGCAATCGCTATCGCAATCGGCTTTGGCAGATTGACACGACCGATTGCGACTGCGATTGCGACCCCGATACCGACCCCGACCACAATGATCGCCTTCCGGGAGGAGCATAACCTTTTCATGTGTTGTCGGCTGTGCCCCCGCGCATGGGCTGCAGTTTCAAATAGCGTACCGATTTCCGCACTGCACGCGGCTTTGCGGCGGCCGTGGGGGTTTACGACCTTAACTGCCGGCAGGTCGGAATTTCAGATTGCTATGGCGAGATTTTTTTGAAGGCTAGCTTGCGCATCCCTGTTAAGATCTATCTATTCATCCATGGGGAGCCAGGCACGCGGACGAGAGCATGAAAGGTAAATATCCAGAGTACCCCGTCGAGCAGATTTCCGACATCCGGGAGATGTTTTTCCGCAGCTGCGAGAGGTTTGCCGACAAAACCGCGCTGCAGTACAAAAAGGGGGATCGCTGGATTCCGATCTCATACCGGGAGCTGCACGACACCGTGGAGCAGGCGGCATGTGGGCTGGCCGCTCTGGGTCTTCATCCGGCCGAGAGCAAACTTGCTATCCTGGGTGAAAATCGACCCGAGTGGGCCGTCACCTACCTGGCTGCTGCTTGTACCGGGATCGTGTGCGTTCCCATCGACAAGGATCTCAAGGAGACCGAGGTCTATCACATTCTCTATCTGTCCGGAGCTGAGGCGGCGGTCGTGGATGCGAAGCACATCGAGATGTTGCGGGACATTCGCAAGAAGCTTCCCGTGCTGGCGACCCTCGTTAGCATGGATGAAGATACGCCTGGAGCGGAATCGGGCGTGATGGGCTTCGGGCAGCTGAGGGCACTGGGGCGCGCGCGGATCGAG
>JBEKYG010000379.1:0-5524 GCA_049511215.1 Acidobacteriota bacterium
TTGTCGCCGACGCCGCCGGCGGCCCGCGACAACCGCAGGGCCACTCGACGCGAAGTTGGCCCGTCGAGTACTCTGCCGCCGTCCCATGTCGTTGCCCGACCCAGGAGCATTATGGGCGTCACTGTCAGGCACTGCACTCCGAGGCGGGCCGCCAGAGCTACAACATTCTCGGCCGTGTGCTCGTTATGGGAACCCACGAGCATCGTGCAATCCACCCGGATCCCTGCTTCGGTCAGTGATGCACAAGCCCGGCAAACAGCATCGAAGGAAGGCAGCCCGATCCGCGCCCTATCATGTGTGACGGCCGTGTCGCCATCCAAGCTGAGTATGGCATACCCGAGTCCGGCGTCACGCAAAAGCCTAGCAACTCCAGCGTCCACTAAAGTGCCATTCGTGCAGATTCCTGGATTGAGATTCGCGCAAGCTAAAGCCTTAATCATGTCGAACAAGCCAGGGTGAAGCAGAGGTTCACCGCCAGACAGAAGAACGCTGGAGACACTGAGTCGGTGGAAGGCATGAATGGTATTCGACGCATCAAAAGAGCCATGCGTCCCCTCACCGCCGGCGCGCAAACAACTCGGGCACCGGAGATTACAGGCTCTCGTGACCTCCAAGACCGCAGTGCGGCCTGGGAAATCGCCAGCAAATGGGCAGAGATTGAAAATAGAACTCATTCCGACAACCAAGGATCGACGCTGCGCCCAAGTATTTCCAGCCCCTGGCGGTGCCCCTCCGGACCCGCTGAGCTGGCGCACAAATGAAGTAAGACACGTGGCCGAATATTGTGGTCCATTGCATCCATCGCGGTGGCCAGAATACAGGCATCCGTATCCAGGCCGGCCAAACTGACAGACCCGATCCGCTGTGTTCGCAAAATGTCCAGAAGTTCCAGGCTGCTAAGGGCGGAAAACCCGGCCTTTGAGAAAACATTCTCCGGGGTGGCGAACTCGGCCAGTTCGCCTGCTATATCCGTGTCGGGCGAACCCATGCACCCCTTGTAACCGTGCCAAGTGTGAAAGAGACTATCTTCCCGATTCTGAAAGACGGTGAAAGCGATCAAATTGTACTCATGTGAGTGCGCTTCGAGATGTTGCCGAATGAGGGACGCTATATGCTGCGTGTGCTCATTCAGGAACGCCCGCTGCACGTCGATGATCAACAGTGCACGCCGTTCTTCGATTGGCCCGCGTTCGCCGGGTGCTGCTTCAAACGGCGATGGAAGTAATCCCGCGTCAACTTCAATGCGATCAGCCAAGAACCGCCTCACCGCAGGATAGATCTTTGTCGGCAGAGCCAGCCACCGATCCCGAGTTTCAAACAGCAGGCCAGCTTCCGACAATTCGGATAGCATCGATCTCGCATTTGCCACATCCGGGCAAAGACATACAAGCTCAACCGTTGCCCTCGGGTGGTCCACGCAGGCGAGAAAGAGTCGGGCAGCTTCACCATCCAAGCGCGTCAATTGTCCGTGGGCGTCTGTGCGGAAATCGTAAACATAGACCGTGTCTCTGACGCGTCGGAAGAAGCACGATCGGAACACACGTTCTGCTTCCGCCAACCGCTGCTCGACACGGCGCCATAGCTCGGCGGTGGGCGCCGATTCGTGTTCAAATTCATGAACGGTATACCAGGATCCCTCGGTAACGCGGTAGCCTTTTAACTGCTCGCAAGCTGCCAAGCGAATCTCGCGCAGCCCCCAGGATTCAGCCGAGTCCCAGATCATGCAACGTGGATACAGAGTAAAGCTGGACAATGTGAGACGGCTGCCGTGCAGCAGGTGTTGTGCCTTGTCGACCACTTCCAGAGTCTCGCATACGTCCTCGGTTGTCTCGCCAGGGTAGAATGGAATAATGTTTGACCAGGATTCAATGCCCACCTCGCGCAACAACTTCAGTGCCTTGAGATTGTCGACCACGCGTGTGCCTTTGTCGATGCGGTCGAGGATCCCTTGAGAGAAGGCCTCGAGGCCCACCTCGATCCCATAGAAGCCGGCGCGCTTCATCGATTCCAGCATCGGTCTCGTTAGGCGATCAGCGCGGGCGTGGCCCGAAAACAGCAGTCCAAAACTGGATACCTGTTCGGCCAGCGTCTTATAAAACGACTCCGAAACTGATATGTCATCGTCGACAAGTACGAATTCTAGGCAGCCGGGATAGCGATCCACGTAGTCGCACACCTCATCAGCAAATTTGGATGCGGCCTTGTGGCGGTAGCCGAAATACTGGTCCACGGGAATGTTGCAGAACGTACAGCGTTTCCAGGGACACCCGCGCGAGGCGAAAATCGGTATAGTCACGTCGGGCAGGTCTCCGTACTCGACCTCCTCAAAGAAGCTCGAAAAGTCCGGTTGCGGAAGCTCATCCAACGGAACGGGACTCCGGGGTCTCTCGATGCAAACATCATCGCCCAGCTTTCGCCAAGCCAGCCCGGGTATCCCGTCTGGCCGTCCGCCGGCCCGGATCAAACTGAGAAGCGCTTCCTCGCCCTCATCTACGGCGACGCAGTCGACAAACGGGTAACGTCGAAGCAGCATGGAGGCTGTTGCGCCCTGGCAGTCGATGCCGCCGGAAACCACTGTGGCTTGTGGGCAGATAGCTTTCAGTCTGCGGGCAAGTTCCACCGCGGCAAACATCTGGCCGTGCACGCAGCTCATCCCAAACACCCGGCAGTGCTGGAAATCCAAGGTGGCCAGCATGTGGTCGACGAAATCTGACAGCCGCTGCCGCAAGGCGAAAACCTTTTCGGTGAACGCTTTAAGAGAAAGATGCCGCTTATCGCAGCGCCTGCGGTACAGCATCTCGGCCTGCGCTTGGAAGTATGCCTCGTCATCCATCAAGCCTTCCGCCATGGACATGAACAGCAAGTCTAAGCCGTAGGCGTGCACGACAGGAATACGGAAATTCTCCTCAACGAAGCTCCAGTCACCGTAAGTCTGAATGTCGTACAGGAATGAGAGATGCCCGTGGATCGCTTTCGATGTCACGCCTTTGTTATTCAAGTATGCACTCAGAGTACCGAGAGGCAGGGAAGGAGAAAGCGCCTCGCGCCTTGATATCGCCGCGTACGGCATCGAAATGAGGGTGCATTCGCATACTGAAACGCTCATCTCGCTCTCCAGTAGGCCCTCGTGGCATCCTCTGAATCAACGCGTTCGCGACCATCGAACAGCTCGCAGCAACGATAGCACACGGGGAATAGCGCGTGGGCAAGGGCCTCCCTGAAGCGCCGGTATTTCTCCCCGTTCCAAATGGCTGTCAATGCCTCGTGGAGGACATTCCCACACACGTATTCCGGAAAGTCTCCGCATGGAGTGACGGACCCGTCCGGTTGGATGTTTGTCCGGAAATACACCTTTTCGCAACGTGCATGTCGCGAATGCATCCGCCACTTCACATCATCGAAATACTCCGAAAGCTGTGCGCATGAGTAACCGTACGGCGTAATGAGCAGCTTGAATCCACGACTATCGGCTTTGAGAGCGCTTAGCGAAGAAGCCAACTGCGTGGACAAGATGCCATTGCGCAGATGCGGGTGGTCGAACGCGCGCCAGGAAACTAAGTCGATTCCATAGGCCGAGCGCCACTGCGCTCCGGTGGCGCGGCCCCACTCGGGCGTCACGTAGACGGGTAACTGCACGCAAAGTCCGTCCACACCCGATGACCGGCAGAGGAGCGCAAAACCTGGCAGTTCCAGGTAATTCGCGCCTAGAACCGTGCAAACATAGTAGATCTCTGGATGGCGCAACCCGAGTCGATTCCTGCACTCCAGCACTTCGTGAACACCACGAAGTGCTGCATCGAATGTTCCCAGACCACGTATGGCGTCGCAAGAAGACGCGGAGGGACCGTCGAGTGATACGTATAATGCATCCAAGCCGCTCTGGACCAACCCTAGCGCGTGCTTCGAGAGAAACACACCATTCGTATTGACATCCACGTACGCACCTCGATCCTTGGCGTAGATACACGCCTCGCCCAGACCGGGGTGTAGCAGGGGTTCACCGCCCCAAAAGTAGAATCCAACCCTGGGTGCAGCGTCGATGGCTTGATCGATCACGCGCTTTACGGTGTCGATGCCGAGTTGGGCTGGGCGAGGGGGGCGCACCGCTGCATCGCCCCGTTGCCCACACATTCGGCATCGGAGATTACACGCCGATGTCAGTGCGAGTGTAACCTCGGTCGGTGGCGGGACGTCTCCGTACTTCGAGGAGCTAAGCATTTGTGGTCTCGGGAGTCGGGTGATTGACAAGCTGGCGGAACCACCGCGAATCAGCGTTACAATCAAGGAGAGCGTCATACCACGCGCGAAGCCGTTCGATCGGGTGCTCCAATGTGTAGTAAGGAGCGGGTTCATCGCCGATCCAGAAATCGTCAGTCAGCATTCCCGCGCGCTTGGCACGCAAGTTGAGGCCCGTCCCCGGAAAAACGGTTGTAATGTCCGGGCTGACGGCATGTGGGCCGATTTGCAAAACGCAGCGCCGGGTTTGCTCCACGGTGTCATCCGTCTCGCCGGGGTTCCCAACCATCAAAAGGACGTTCGCAGCGATACCCGCGCCCTGGCACATATCCAGCCCTCGCATGGCCTCTTCCGGGGTGATATCCTTGCGAATCTTGCGTAAAACACGCTCAGAGAACGACTCGATTCCAAAGGCTACCATCAGGCAACCCGCCCGCTTCATCCAGTCGAGCAACTCCGGCGTTACCGAATCGGCGCGCGCTTGGCATTCCCATGCGCACTCGACGCCTTTCGCCACGATTTCGCGGCAGACTTCCATGGCCCAGGCCGGGTCTTCTGTAAATACCTCGTCCGAGAACGCGATGAATTCGTAACCCCAGTCATGCGTAAGCGACTCCAACTCTGCCACAAGATATTGTGGACGGCGGGTATGCCACCGCCTCCCGAGCGAAGCTGGAGAGGCACAAAACAAACAACGGTGGGTGCAACCCCGGCTTCCGAGGACATTCACGTAGCGAAGCTCGCTTGCGTCTTTGCCCCGCGCCCGCAGCCCAGAAAGCCACAATGGTTTCACGTATGGCTGGCCAAGGTAATGGCGATACGCCGGCATCGGCAGCGCATCGAGCGAGCGTGTGAACCGTCGCGCGGACGTTTGCACGACCTCGCCTCCCTCTTTCTGGTAGATGAGCCCCGGAACCTCGCCCCACCGGAAACGATCGTGCAGACGAGCTACAAAATCGACGATGGTTTCCTCCGCTTCCCCTAATACTATTGCGTCGAGGCAAGGGACAGCTTGGAAAACTCGACGTCCGAAAAGCGTAGGATGAATGCCACCCGCGACTATGACAGCCGCCGGTTGCAACGCCCTGGCCATTCGTAGCAGCCGGAATGCGGACGCGCGCTGATCGGTGAGGCAACTCACGCCTATCATCCGGCTCGGCGTGCGATTGAGCAACTCCTTGACGTCTTCCCACGAAGTGTAGTAAAGATCTCGAGCGACCGCGCAATAGCCGGCCACCTCCAGACACGCCGCGAGGTAGGAGATGCCAAGCGGCGGTGCGTGTTCAGG
>JBEKYG010000380.1:0-5514 GCA_049511215.1 Acidobacteriota bacterium
GTGCTGGATGGCGCATGAAAACCTGGGTGTGTATTATGCCAGCCAGGGAAGGCTTGACGACGCCATCTCTCGTTACTCTGAAGCCCTGCGCTTGCGCCCGGACGATGCCAACCTCCGCCACGATCTGGGCACCGCGCTGGCGCGTCAGGGGCGATATCCGGAGGCCACGGCGCAGTTGTTCATCGCACTGCGCCTTAGGCCGGAGTTTTACGAAGCGCAATACAATCTTGGCATCTCTCTGTTGCAGCAGCGGCGCTATGCGGAGGCGATTCCCCACCTGACCGAGGCGCTTCACCTGAAGGGAGATGACCCGCAGGCACACTATATGCTGGCGAAGGCATGCGCCGGTGTCGGCAGAGTTGCGGAAGCGGTGCAACACTATCGTGTGGCTTTGACGTTTCAATCCGACTGGCCTGTGGCGATGAATGACCTGGCTTGGTTGCTGGCGACCGACGAGGATCCCAAGACACGCCGCGGCGACGAAGCCGTCCGGTTGGCCAAACGAGCCTGCGAATTGACTGGCTACCGTGACGTCAACTACATGGATACCCTGGCAGCGGCCTACGCCGAGGCTGGCAATTTTGCCGAAGCGGTTAAAATCGGCCAATCGACCCTCGATCTCGCTCGTTCAACAAATCAGGATGCGAAGTCATTGGCCGACTACTGGAGCCGGCTGGCGCGCTACCGCCAAGGCATCCCCTACCGCGATCGTCCCACCTCGGGGCGTTGAGAAAACTTTGGGGATGAAGAGCCCGGATTCCGCATCCATCTCCCGAACTTACGCGAACCTACGGGGTCTGCTAGGTCTGGGGTCGGACCCAATGCTCCTTGCAGGGGTACCAGACGAGCGAGAAACTCATTTGCAGCGGATCCTAACGGAGGGAGTAGCAATTAGTTGGGCCAAGGTCGCCCAGCAAGACGGTTAAGGTCAACACTAATGTTGCTTCGAATGGTCAACATCGGAATGACGACGGACCGATGGGTGCGCTCTAGTTCTCCGCGGTAGCGATATATTGAGACTGTCCGCCCGTTCACGCTGCTATCGTTGCTCCAAAGCGGGAAAACCTTCACGAGCTCGAAACGGTTAGAGAACAATAGCTTTCGAACGGGGTCTAGCCCCCTCAAAAATGAGACTTCTTCAAGCAACGCGTAACGGATGCCCCAAGTTCGAAAGAGATTCTGGACTTCTTCGGCTGTATTCAAAACTTGGCGTTGCTCATAGACAACATTCGTGACCACCACTTGCTTTTCTCGCACGACCATGTGGCGCTTCTCGGGATCAAGCTTCCTAACAAAGAAAATGAAATCACCATTGAGCTGCCCTTGGTAGTAAACGATTTCAGATTCTGGTTGTGACAAGACGAACCGCGCGGCCTCCTCGATCCCGACAACAGTCGGCCGATGGTAACGGAGTGCAGCGAACAGGAAATAGGAAGCAAATGCAGCTGAGCAGAGGAGCACCCATCGCGGTCGACGGAGCAAAACTTCGATTCCGAGTACGGCAAAATAGACGAAGGGCGGTATCCAGATCATGATGTGACGGGGTTCTTTCTCCGCGATCAGCGTGAAGCACAAATAGCTGGAGACCACCCAAAGCAGGAGGAAGCGATATCGGCGCGCCGACGTAAAGACCGCCCAGCTTAAACCAACGAGACATAGGCCCAGCAAGACCCACCCCAATTGTTCGGGGAGGATTATGGGGTACCAGAAGAGATGATGAAAGGTGAACACATGGCGAAGTCCTTGGCCGACTGCGCGCTGATAACTGAATCTAAGCGTACCAAATGAGAGACGGTACCAAGCTAAGACGATGGCCAAGCTGGACAGCAAAGCAGTCCAGACATCCCAGCGGCGCAGGATCCCAAAACGGCGCTCCGTGAGGAAGTGAAGCCCAAAGAAATACACCAGGACGATTGCCAATTGACTCGTAAGCAAGGCGGCGATGATGAATGTCACGGCCCACCAGAGATCAATTCCTTTCTCGTTTCGAAGGAATCGAAACCAGAAATACGCAGCGCCCATGCACATTGCCACCTGCGGAATCTCCAGCATGACGACGTTTTCGTAGAGCAGGACCTGCGGCAGCAACGCGAAAATGAGGCCAGAGAAAAAAGCTCGCGAACGAGGGCCATGTTCTTCGGCAATTCGGTACCAGAAATAAACTCCCAACAAGGACAGGGTCATCACAGCCAGTCGGCTGGCCCACAGCGAAATGCCAAAAACCAGAAAGAAGAGCCCTTCGACAAACGGCAAGAAGGGGGGCCAGTGGGGCAATGCAACCGCGGGGTATTTCGCGTAGTACTCGTAAGCGTATTGCATTGGGTTTTTCAGTGGCATGTCGACCATCAGATCGCGCATGAAAACGCCATTCATGACGTGGCGCGTCTCGTCAACGGAGAAGAAGGGCTCACCTTTGGTCATGCCACGTGAGAGAACCAATGCCACCAGCAGCAACAAGATCCAATGCGGGCGAGCCAGGAGCGCATGAGGCACAGATCTCATGTAAGAACGGATGGCGGCGATGAGTCTGCCGCCCGGCCCCAGCCCAATCCGAGAAGTGTTCGGTGCGGTCGACACGCCTCCTCCCAATCGTATTACGCCTTATAGGCGTTTTTGTTCGGGAGCTCAAGCGGAAATCGGAGGGACGAATATCAAGGGTGGCCTCGGGGCGTTATTCAACTCGAAAGCAGCTCTTGGCACATGGGTGAACACCTCTTTTGGCGCCATATCGATTGGAATTCTGATTAAACAGAGGACGAAGATCCCGGTGAGCTACCTGGTTTTCGCACTTATGTTTGCGTTGATTTCGACCAGCAATGAGTACATTTACGGGATGACGAGATACACGATTCCTCTGATTCCCCTGTACATCGCGGTGGTCGAAAGCAGTGAAATCCTCTACCAAGCCTATGTGGTGCTGAACATAGCATTTCTGGCAATCAATATCTCAGCCTTCGTGACGGGCACAGGAACGTTCATTTAGCTTGAGCGAGACATATCCGCTAATTGCTGCGCCCGCCCCGTTGCGTCATCCCTATCTCGGCGAAGCATTTCGGTCCCCGTCAAGCATGAGCCATGCCATTCGTACTTGTCCTAAATTTCCAGCCGAAAATTTTCGATTGACAATCGGCTCGATACTCCCATAAGATTTCCGGGTAATCCTTCCGGGATCTTGTTAATTCTCCAAGACTTACGGCATTTCATCCCCGTGAGTCAAGGTGCGAAGCTATGTGCAATCCGCCTATTGCGGCACACAACCGCGGGCCTGCATTTAACACCCATGAGGACATTAAAGAATGATCCGTTTGTCTGATAAGCGCATTTCCGTGACGGGAGGAGATGGATTTCTCGGCCGCCACGTTGTGCGGGCTTTGCGCGCTCGTGATTGCGCTCAGGTCACAATTCCTTCGATCACCCAATATGATCTGACTAAGGAAGCAGCGGTGGAACGGTTTTATGCCGCCGCTCGGCCTGAGATCGTTATCCATCTGGCAGCCGAGGTCGGTGGCATTGGCGCCAATCGTGCCAACCCGGGGCGTTTTGCCTACGCCAATCTGGTTATGGGGGCTCTGCTGATGGAGCATGCCAGACTCGAGGGAGTAGAGAAGTTCATCCAAATCGGCACTATCTGCGCTTATCCCAAGTTCACGCCTGTCCCATTCCGCGAGGAAGATCTCTGGAACGGCTACCCCGAAGAAACCAACGCTCCCTATGGGTTGGCCAAGAAGATGCTGCTCGTGCTCGCGCAGGGATACCGGCAACAGTATGGGTCGAATTTCATCTATCTTTTGCCAGTGAATCTCTACGGTCCGGGAGACAATTTTAACCCCGAATCCTCGCACGTTATCCCCGCGCTGATTCGGAAATGCCTAGAAGCCGTCGACCGGGGTGAGCGCGAAATCGTCTGCTGGGGAGATGGATCGGCAACCCGCGAGTTTCTCTATGTCGAGGACTGCGCGGAGGCTATCGTGCTGGCATCGGAACGCTACGATGGGTGTGATCCTGTAAACATAGGCGCCGGTTTTGAAATATCCATCCGAGACCTGGTGACGTTGATCGCCGAGCTTACGGGATTCAATGGGACAATAGCCTGGGATACGAGCAAGCCGAATGGGCAGCCACGGCGTTGCTTGGATACCACCCGAGCAGCCGAGCTCTTCGGCTTTCGCGCCCGGGCCGATTTCCGGGCAGGGCTGAGCAGCACAATTGAGTGGTACCGTGCCCATCGGCATGAGGCCTAACCATTTCCAAACCTGGAGTTACAAATGTCGAAAAAGGCTCTGATTACCGGCATCACTGGTCAGGACGGCTCTTATCTGGCGGAGCTCTTGTTGACCAAAGGGTACCAGGTCTGGGGGATTATTCGTCGTTCTTCATCGTTCAATACCGCCCGTTTGGACCCCATTTATCAGGATCCCCATGCTCTGGATCGCAAACTAAGCCTGATTTATGGCGACCTGAACGATGCCTCATCCCTCAACAAGATCCTCAAGATCGTGCGTCCCGATGAAATCTACAATCTGGGCGCACAATCCCATGTGAAGGTCTCTTTTGACATACCTGAGTATACCGCGGAAATCACGGGTATCGGCGCGGTGCGCGTGCTGGAGGCCATGCGCGAACTGGAACTCAATGCGCGCTTTTATCAGGCGTCGTCCTCTGAGCTCTATGGCAAGGCGGCGGAAATCCCGCAACGTGAAACCACTCCCTTTTATCCGCGCAGTCCCTATGCTGCAGCCAAAGCTTATGCCTTTTACATTACCCGCAACTATCGGGAAGCGTACGGCATGTTTGCCACCAATGGGATACTCTTCAACCACGAGTCGCCACGGCGCGGCGAGACCTTCGTAACCCGCAAGATCACTCGGGCGGTTGCGCGCATCAAGCACGGCTTGCAGGATCGTCTCTATCTCGGAAATCTGGAGGCCAAGCGCGATTGGGGTTTTGCCGGAGATTATGTGGAGGCCATGTGGCGCATGCTCCAGGCCGAGGAACCCGACGACTATGTGATTGCCACCGGGGAGAGCCATTCGGTGCGCGAGTTTTGCGAACTTGCATTCGCCCACGCAGGGCTGCCGCTGACATGGATTGGAAGCGGTGTCGAGGAAAAGGGTCTCAATCCCGAAGGCCGCATCGTGCTGGAAATCGATCCCCGGTATTTCCGCCCCACAGAGGTGGATGTGCTCCTGGGCGATTACACCAAGGCCCGCACGAAGTTGGGCTGGACGCCGACCGTCGATTTTGCCGCCCTCGTCAGGACAATGGTCGATGCCGATGAGATGCCCTTGCTGAATGAGCTTGGTGCCAAGACCGGAAGAGCGTGATCTTCGGCGTATTGCGACATGACTCGCACTACCTTTGCATCTCTATTCCGAAAATACTGCAGAGGGGAGAAAATTCAACCGCGCGTGGGATGCCAGGCATCGCGCCGATTTTAAATTTCCAGACGCTCAAGAAGAATGATGCCTGATTCCCTGGACATACTCGCGTCTTCCCACGGCATTTATCGTTAGG
>JBEKYG010000381.1:0-5511 GCA_049511215.1 Acidobacteriota bacterium
GCGCCGGCCGGCCGGGGAAAAGATCGACGGAGAGCGCACATACGGCGATGACCGAATTCAAAGTTGTCAGCGGAATCTGAGGCAAAGCCGCTCGAAAAAAGGAGCCGCGGAAGTCAGCCCAGGTCAGAGGCACCCAGTGAGGCAGATTGAACCCCGGCCTTAGAGCCGAAACGACACCCGGGTTGGCGGCAATAGCCAGGCCTAAGCCGGCGACAAACAGGATCAGTGCTGAAGGAACTTTTCTGGAAGAAGCAAAAGCAAGAACCAATGCAAAACCCAGGAGCCCAATGCTGATGCAGTCCAATCCCCAGAGCGAATTTGTATCACGCACCAGCTGCACGCCCTTGATCAGCAGCTGTAGCCCCAATCCCAGCTGGAGTCCCCGGACAACGGGTTTCGGTATGATGCGGTCGACGACAGTGATCAGACCCGTGAGACCGAGAATCAAAATAATCAAACTGGTCCAGATGCCGGCGGCCAGAATCTGCCCCAGGGGAAGATGCTCGGAAATCGCCACGGCTGCAATCGCCTTCATCGGCTGCACGGCCATCGGAATAGAGAAAACGAAGCCGGTGATGAGGTTGAAGAGACCCGCAAAAAAGAGCGCCGAGGTAAAATCCAATCCGTTGGTAATGCTCATCCCGACCAAGAGAGGGATGAACGTGCCCAGGTCGCCCAGCGAGCCAGAAATCTCGTGGCGGTCCAGTCGAGGGAGCGGAAAGCCAAAACGCCCCTTCCGGGGCGGCACAGCATCGGTTGCGGAATCCAAGGTTCTATCTCCTCACCGCGCAGGTTAACCCAGCCGGACAAGTGAAGGCAAGAAATTGGTAACGATTCCGGAATTTCACTTGCTACCCGCACGTCCCCAGGTTAGAAATATTCCCCTGCCATGGCGCATTGCGTTGAGTGATATGCGCATGCCTTGGCAGAAATCGTTCGATATTCACCACCTTCGGCCGCTGAGACAGGGCTGAATCAGGCTATATTTCGCGCGTGAAGGCTGGTCACCGCCAACCGGGTATTAAGATCCAAATAACGGGATGAGGATAGTGTCGTGTCAAGAGTGCCGTGGCATCTTCGTAAGGTTCGCACTTTGATTTATGTCGCGTTGATTTTTGCAATCCTTGGGGTTGCAGTATCGTCGGCGCTGGATGCTCCGGATGCCACACACGCCTGGGTGGAGGCACGCGAGCTGTATGGGCTTTGGGCGTTGTCGCTGCTGTTGACATCGATGCTGGCAGGCCCACTCAGCTTCGTCTTGCCGTGGGTTCCGCTCAAGGCGCATCTGATTCTGGGCCGCAAGGCGATCGGCGTATCGGCATTTGTCCTTGCCGTGTCGCATGTCGCCTGTTACCTAGGCCCGACTCTACTTCGAAACTGGTCCAGCTTGTTCTCGCCGGGAAGATTATGGATTGCCGGCTTGCTACTTGGGCTTGCGGCATTTGCCGACATGGCCACTCTCGCCATCACAAGCCGCAGAAAAGCAATCCGCAGGTTGGGGCCGCATCGGTGGAAGAGACTGCATCGATCTATCTATTTGCTGCTGCCAGCCACCTTGCTTCACGCTACGTTCGTGGGCGCAGACTTCGGCGTAAACAAAGGACCGGATGTGATTACCGATGTCGACGCCGGTTGCCTGGTGACCATGTTGTCACTAGCCATGGCCTGGCTGATCCTTCTTATCCTTCGGAAGAAGCGGCTGCGTTGGACCCCAGCAATATTTCGAAGAATCCGCTGACGCCAAAGCCTCTCGTTTTTCATGCGAGTCTCGGTGCGTTCTACTCTCCGCCAGGCCGGTTTGGTCGGCTTTTCTTTGAGTCTTTGAGGTGGCTTTAAAAAGTCAACTCCAAGACTCGAGGGGGGTGCAATCGGAAGTGAGAGTCACCCCTGGAGAAATCAAAACAAACACGCCACGGATTCCACGGATTCACGGATCTGTTAAGAAACTCTCGATCATGTACTGGGGCCGCCGGTTAGATACGATGGGGGCTGAAATGCTCTATGAAGAACTCAGGAACGGTCATCGGCGCTGCAATGGAGGTCCACAAACTGCTCGGATCCGGATTCCTGGAATCCGTTTACGAACGCGCGCTGGCATTGGAACTGGCTGGGCGGCAAAAACCTATTAGAAATCAAAGCCACCAACGCCCTCATCGCAGAACACCGCGTGCAAGCTTTGCGTTACCTGACCGCCGCGGAACTCCGGCTGGCGCTGCTCCTCAACTTCGGCGCCAGGTTGTTCCAATTCAAACATATCATCCGCTAGGCTCTTTGAATCCGTGTCATCCGTGTAATCCGTGGCGTTTTTGTTTCTTAGCCTAATTCGCTCTGAAAGCGGTGGCAAGCTACTGACTCCCACTTCCGATTACACCCGTCGCTTACTTCGAATGTCTGAACCGAGGGTATCGATGATATACTGCCCGGTCTCACGGATGTTCGGAGGAAACAGCAATGAATCATCGTATACCCAACGTTCGCATCGCAATCATGCTCTGCGCCATCATCATCCTGGCCGGCATCACCTTCACCGTGGCTCAGGATCGCCTCAAGGAGATGCCCGGGTACGACCAGTACACGAAGATGCAACCGCTCATCAGCGGATCCATCGTGTCGGGCCAATTGAACATAACCTGGACCAACGACGGCAAAGCATTCACCTACACGCACGACGGGAAGGCGTATCAATTCGACCTCTCCACCATGAAGGCGACGGAAACCGGGGACGCGCCGGCACCTGCAGCCGGTGCAGGTGCTGGCCGAGGCGGCCGAGGCGCACCGCCGGCAGCCAGAGGCCAAGGGCAAGGCCAACAGACGCAGGACCAGACGCCGCCGCCGGGCCGCGGCCGAGGTGGGATGGAGCAGGCGCAGGCGGAGCTGACCTCGTATGCGATTCCAGGCTGCCCACAGACGGCAGTGGCCCGCGGACGCCAAGCCGACTGCGTCGTTTCGCCGGACAGCAAGCTGAAGGCGTTCTATTTGAACCGAAATCTGTGGGTCGCCAACTTCGATGGTACAGAAGCGAAAGCCATCACGAAGGACGGCAGCGAAAAAGATCGGATCAAGAACGGCACCGGAAGCTGGGTCTACGGCGAAGAGCTGTCGCAGACGACCGCCATCTGGTGGTCTCCCGATAGCAAGAAAGTCGGCTTCTACCGCTTCGACGAAAGCCAGGTGAAGGACTTCTACCTGGCAATGAAGACGACGCAGGTGGAGGACGCGCTTGATGTCGAAGCGTACCCGAAGGCGGGCGCACCGAATCCGGTCCCCGAACTCCTGATTTACGACACAACCACCGGGCAGACGACCAAGCTCGACGTACGCGATGGCAAGCCCTTTGAAAACGCCGTCATCGGTTACTACGTGTATGACATTCACTGGTCGTCTGACGGCACCGAGTTGCTGTTCAACCGCGCGAATCGGCGGCAGCAGATCATGGAACTCGCGGCGGGCAGCCCGGCGACCGGCAAGTGCCGCGTCATTGTGCATGAAGAATGGCTCACCGGCTGGCTGAACACAGATACGAGCACGAGTCCGTCCATGAGCCCGCGCTGGCTCAAGGACGGCAAGCGTTTCATCTGGCCGTCGGAGCGCACTGGCTGGATCAACTACTACCTGTACGATATCAGCGGCAAGCTCATCGCTCCGCTGACGAGCAACCAATTCGAGGCCGCAAACATCGTCAAGCTCGACGAGACGGCGGGCGTGATGTTTTATATGGCGCGCGATGGCGACAACTACCTGAAACTGCAGCTGCATCGCGTCGGGCTCGACGGCAAGGGCGACGTGCGCCTGACCAATATCGCGTTCAACCACAGCGTCGGCAATTGCATGTCCGGCCGAGGAGGCCGCGGGGGCGGGGGCGGCGCGGGTGGTGCAGGAGGCTGCGGCATTTCCCCCGACAACCTGTACTTCGCCGACATTTACCAGTCGCATGATCAGCCGCCGGCCACGCAGCTCGTCAATGCAACCACCGGCAAGGTGCTGGTGCAGCTTGCGAAGAGCGATATGACGAAATATGAGCAGACAGGCTTCAAAAAGGCAGAGCAGTTCAGCTACAAGGCGGCCGACGGTACAACCACGCTTTTCGGGCAGATCAGTTTCCCGTCGAATTTCGATCCGTCGAAGAAATACCCGACGCTCGTACCGGTCTATGGAGGGCCTGTGCTCGTCAGCAGCGTGCCCACTGAAGATTTTGCCCGGCCGAATGCGAACTGCGAGTACGGCTTCCTCGTCGTCAGCGTCGGTTATCGAGGAGTGCCGGGCCTGGGCAAGCGGGCAGCGGATGCGCTTTACATGAAGTTGGGCGTCACGGAAATGGACGACATGGCCGAGGGCATCAAGGCACTCTGGGATCGGCCGTACTTCGACAAGGCGCGCGTCGGGATCTACGGCACCTCGTATGGAGGATACACGGCCGCAACCGAAATCCTTCGGCATCCCGACGTCTTCACCGCCGCCTCGGCATCGTCTCCGCCGACTTCCTGGTATAACTATGACTCGATCTATACCGAGCGCTACATGTGGATTCCGCAGGAGAACAAGGAAGGTTACGAGGCCGGCAACGACATGAACTTCGCTAAGGACCTGCGCGGGCGGCTGCTGCTCTATTACGGGACAGCCGACAACAATGTCCACCCGAATAATTCGATGCAGCTCATCCGGGCACTGCAGCAGGCTGGGAAGAGTTTCGAAGTTCAGGTAGGCCCTGATCAGCCGCACAGCGGCGTGAACAACCAGCGTATGATGGAGTTCTTCATCGAGAACCTCGTCATGCATCCGGAACGGCTGATGGCACCGCAGAAGTAGATTCCGCCGATGGAGAGAACCGCTATGGACGAGATGGATCCTGCCTTGAATGCCGAGTCTCCTGTAGCTTTGGAGATTAACACCAACCACAGATACAAGGCCGAGGAGATGGGAGTGATCGAGCTTCGGATCCGGAATCAGAGCCCCCGTCCCATCAAGGCGCTGAATCTGGTTCTCGACAGCCCATTTGAGATGTCGAAGATGAAGAATGCTTCGTTCCCTACCCTCGCGCCATCCGCGGAGAGGAGGCCGTCCGTCCAGGTCATTCCCGGCAGAGGCGGCGAGGCATTGTTGGAAATCGAGATCGACCTCGAGGATGAGGGCCGCCTTCCTCTGGTTTTCAGGGGACAAACAAGCGTCACTATTTCCTCAAAAAATCAGGGCACAACTTCAAACACCAGCTTCACCCTCGACATCCACGACATCCAGAAGTTTATGGGAAACGATCTCAGTGAGTTGATCGCGGGTGCAGGATCGGATAAGGAAATTGACGCAGAGCGCCTGCACAAACGCATGGAGCGCCAAGACCCTTTTTGGATGCGGGTCGATCTCGATCTTGACGAGCAGGAGACCGTCGGGCGGCGGGGAGCATTAAGGAAGATCATCGTGCCGCCATCCGGGCAGATGCCGGTCCGCGCGGCGCGAGCGCTTCTGGAATCTCTCAACCCATCGGCGCCCCGCCGAGTATTTGTGTATTCCATGCCG
>JBEKYG010000382.1:0-5503 GCA_049511215.1 Acidobacteriota bacterium
TTTTGAGGCTGCTTCCCTGTTGCGTGCTGGAGGCCAGCTTTCATCCAATCCAGGGCTTCCAACAGTCTGAAACAGCTTGCCCTGCCTCCGTTGATTTCCGCTCAGATGGATTTATTAGCAAGAACAGGTCCATGATCTGGGAGAAGACGGTGCGTCCGAGGTTCATACCCCATTATGCAGCACGTCTTTGTTCCGGCCAAAGCAGCCAAATCCAGCCGCTTGGAATTCAAATCGAAAAATCCGAGAAGCCCTCTATCGATATAATTCTGCATAGCTTATTCGATTCCAGAAAAATTTAGCCGGACACTAGTGATATAATACAATCGATGGGGGAGATCACGGTTTCAAAATCGCAAAACAACAGTGCCATTCGGTTTCGGCTGGGCAATACTGTCGTGGTTCAGCTTGCTGAGATGCCAACTACAGGATTCCGCTGGGCAACTCTTGGGAAAGCAGGGGGTGTTGTCGCTCTGGCAGAAGAACGTTTCGTGCTTGACTCCGGAACCGCGCCGGGCGGCGGCGGCACGCGAACATTCAAATTCCTGGCTGTGCGCTCCGGCTCCGGTGTGCTGGAACTGAAGCTGTGTCGGGATTGGGAAGGTGAACAGTCCGTCACCGAGCGGTTCTCTGTCTCAGTCACGGTCATCTGACGCTCCTTCCCCACTTCCGGAAGCCGTACTCCATAATACGCCGCCCTCGGACAGGCTTCCTACGCCCACTCGCCCAGAGGGTGGCGGTCCTACTCAGGGTCAGCGGCTGATTCCGGGAACAGCCGGATTCTAGGTTTTGGGAAGGTTTAACTTCAACCGTGCAGGGCTCTCAGAAGTGAAGCTGATGCCACTCGGACTTTTTCTCATTCTTGTCTTGAAAAGCGCGCTCACCGCCCGGCGCGGACTCGCAAAATTGCAGCTTATTCTGACTATGCGCACGCGGCTTAAAGAAGGAATGCCGATATTCTCCGGAACACCGAGTCTGAGCGGTCTCTTTGCTTCAGGAGGTACCTTTATGCAGATCAAGATCAGTTCTGCCATCCCCTTCACAGGGATTATGATTCTTCTGTTCTTCCTAGGAAGCCCGGGGCTGGCCTCAGAGCCGCAGGCTCGTATGGAGAAGCAAGCGCAGCTGGCTGCCCGGGGCCCTATGAAATTGGGCGTTAAGCCACTCGCCAAAGCATATCGGATGGGTGACCGGGTGGAGCTGCAGATCACGCTCCTTAATGCATACGATCAGCCCGCGGCGGCCTCGGCACGAATTGAAGTCATGGTCGAAACGGTAAGCCCACCCAATAAAAAGAACACGGCCACGGTTAACTTTCAGCCCGGCGAAAGCGTCCAAACTTTCAAGTTTATCGCCACAGAGGAGGGCGTGATCCGGATTACTGTCCGCGATAAGGGTAATCAGATGCGCGAGGGTTACTTCGCAGTCTTAGTCAGCAAGCCAATCGCCAGCCCAAAACCCGTTAAGAAAAGATTCTATGGGCCGAATGAAATCTCCTATTCCAGTCTCCGCTGGTCGGACGCAGAAGAGTATCCTTCAGCGGTGCTGCCAGTTGCCTTTCTTCCCGATCCTCGGGATGAGGGCAGCGGAACGCCGAATCAGCCAAGCCCTGCTGAGCCAAAGCTGCTTTTTCACGTTCCCGGTGCCCAGGACTCCGGCGGTGGGGCTGAATTTCTCGCTGACGATAGGGATGGCGCGCAGGTTCTCGTGTTCTATATGAGTCAGGACGGAAGCGCCGCCCCGACCGACATACATGTGTGGCTGACCTGGAGCAACGGTGAGTTGAATCCACAGCCTCTTCTGATCCGGAAGGGAGAATCTTTCGGCGAGGCCAAACTTCGTTCGCGCTGGCCGGCTGAGGCGCGCATCGAGTTTGTCTTGTCTTCCCCGCCGTACCCCCTGGAGGGGACTAGGAGATATACGGTGAAGTTTGGGCCGCCGATATACGGCATCAACGTAGTTGGGTCACAGCGCCTTTCGCTTGTGGACAACGGTATGCTGCTGGCTGCACTCTTCGATAACGACGGAAATCCCGTGCAAACAGACACAAAGCGAACCGTCACCTTCACGCCGATCAGTCCAAAGTTGCGGCTGCTGCCCACACAGGCAGATATCCTGCCGGGCAGTTTCTCGACCACAGCGGCGATACTGCCCGTGGGACTCGGCCATGCCCAATTGAGTGTTTCCACACCAGGATATAAATCGGTGACTGTCGAGGTGGACGTTACGGGTCTTTCGGTCATTCTGCTGTGCCTTGCCGGCGGCATCGCCGGCGGATTCTGCGCTTTTAACGCGTTCAAGGGCTCGTTGCTCTGGCGCATCTTCCTGGGCGTCATCGGCGGTGCCGTTCTTTCATGGCTTTACGTCTACCTCGCCCTGCCCAAGGTGGATTCTCGCATTGCACACAATCTGGTGAGTGTTCTGTTTGTTTCGATTATTGGTGGTTACCTTGGGATTCAGGCGCTCGATTTGGCAGCCAAACAGCTCGGAATCGTGCTCGGTAATCCGTCAAAAGAGTGAGCAGAACTCGTTCAGCTCTGGCACCCGTTCTTGAGCCGAGCCAACAGAGGAGGTGATTAAGGGAACACAACTCAAGGAGCAAGGGGAAGTAAGTCAACGCAAATAGGAGAAAATTATGGCACACAAGATTCAAAAGTACGGCTGGATTCCCGATTTGCCTGATCACCGCGACCAACTTTATTCCGCACCAGTCACCGCATTGCAGACACTGCCGCCCAAGGTGGACCTTACGCCGCAATGCCCGCCGGTATATGACCAAGGCCAGTTGGGCAGTTGCACCGCCAATGCCATCGCTGCGGCGATCGAGTTCGACCACCTCAAACAGAAGTTGCCGGATGTTGTCCCATCACGCCTTTTCATCTACTACAACGAACGCGCGATGGAAGGCACGATTGGATCGGACAGCGGAGCCCAAATCCGCGACGGCATCAAATCGGTGGCCAAACAGGGCGCCTGTCCTGAGCCGATGTGGCCTTACGACATCACCAAGTTCAAGACCAAGCCGACGAAAAAATGCTACACGGAGGCGGCCAAAGACAAAATCGTTTTGTACCAACGTTTGGTCCCCACGCTCAATCAGCTTCGCGGGTGTCTGGCTTCAGGCTATCCGTTTGTGTTCGGCTTTACCGTCTATGACAGTTTTGAGTCCGACACAGTGGCGAAGACGGGACACGCCCCGATGCCGCTGCCGAACGAGCAGGTAATCGGCGGCCATGCGGTCCTCGGCGTGGGCTATGACGATGCCAACCAATGGTTCATTGTTCGCAATTCGTGGGGTCCGAAGTGGGGGTTGAAGGGATACTTCACATTGCCCTACGCGTATACGACAGACACACAGATGGCTGACGATTTCTGGACGATCCGGCTGGTCCAATAGCCGGAGCATTATTGAGTTTGCACGCTATGGAGTGCCGGATTTAGTCGCGCGGGGTTTCTTGCAGCTAAGGTAAAGGGTAAAGGTGCGTCCTGCGGCAGCAGTGGCGTCCCAGGACCGGCGGTAAACCAGTTCGATCGAGGCCGTGCCCAGCGCGACTATTTTGAAATTCCAGGAATGAACCCCGGCTTGGCCAGGAGCTTTATGGCCCGGATCAAGAGTTTCGTTGAGAAGCGTGCAAACTGGCGAGCCAGTTTGCATGACTTGCCATCGAAAACCAGTCGTAGGGTTTTCTTGGAGATGAATCTCAACCTCCTGGCCGCGGTCTGCCTCGACCGTATGGCCGTGGGCTTGTTCGTCAAATCTTAGCATCTGCGTTCCCTGCTCACGACTCCGCGAAACTGATTTTGTTTTCACCTCTTGAGGCGCCTGCGGCGGCTTCCCTTGGGAGGCTTGAACTGTCGTCCGACGGCGCCCTCAGCTCTGGTTGCTTTCGTCCCGCTCCCGTCCTAACCCCCAGTAGATTTTTCGTGGGCCAGTTTCTGTTTTGCCAGCGTCTCCCAGTCGTGAAGGAAGATCTTTTCGAAATACTGGGCGGCTGTCCCTACCAAAAATCTCGACCTGAATCAGACTGGCCGCTCCGGCTGAATTCTGAGTCAGCGAGTCGGCAGTTTTGCAGTTTCTGAGGTCTGGCAAAGACAGTGGCCGGAGATCATCGAGGGACTCAACGTTCCTGCAGAGGGGGCTCACGCTAGTAGTATTGTTCGATGCAGTCGAATCCTCGGGCACCTTGGAGTTCAGGCGGCTCTTCGCTCGTATCGATGATGAAGCCCGCCGACTTTGGGCACCGCAACGATTTGGCCCATCTCCGGCGGCTCCACGGCCCTTCCATCCGGGGAATCCTTTCGGAGCGAAAGATGACTCCGCGAGCCATGATAATAGTCGAGGTAGCTGGCCATATGCCGCCGGAGCGAGGACTCACTCATGACGACTACATAGTCCAGGCATTCTCGACGAATGGAGCCGACCAGCCGTTCCACGTATGGGCTCTGCCAGGGAGACCGAGGAGCGGTGAGCACTTCGATGATCTCCATGTTCGTTGCTTGTGTCCGAAAGGCGTGGCCGTAAATCCGATCGCGGTCCCGGAGCAGGTACCGCGGCGCCGTGTCCCATGGGAACGCCTGCGCGAGCTGCGCTGCCGTCCATTCGGCAGTCGGATGCTCCGTCACGTTGAAATGCAGCACTCGCCTACGTTCGTGAGCCAGGACAAGGAACACGTAAAGGATCCGGAAACTCACGGTCGGCACCATGAAGAAGTCAACTGACATCAACTGCTTGACATGGTTTTCCAGAAACGTCCGCCACGTCTGCGAAGGTGGCTTCCGATGCTTCACCATGTACTTCGCGACGGTCGCCTGGGACACCTCGATTCCGAGCTTGAGGAGTTCGCCGTGCAGCCTCGGTGCTCCATAGAGTACATTCGAAGCGCTCATGTTTCGAATTAGCTCCCGGATCTCCCTCGCTGTCCCCGGTCGTCCGATCCGTCCCCGGCGACTTTTCCAGTTCCAGTAGAGTCGGAATCCCTTGCGATGCCAAGCGATGACCGTATCGGGTTTGACAAGTAGGAGGGACTTGCGCCATTCGGGGCAGAGCCGAGAAAGAATAACCCACAAGACGCGATCCGAAGCGCAAAGCCGGAGTCGTCTACTATTGACTTATAGGCGTTTCTATCCGGGAGCACAAGGGGAAATCGGGGAGGAAAGGAAGGAAATCCGGGGAGAACTCGGGGCAGGCGGCGAATTGCCGGGCCGAAATCGGTTTCCGAGCGGCGGAAAGCCCGGCAATTCGCCGCCTGCCCCGAGTTCCGCGTTGGCCGTTCAACCTTGCGCAGGTTCTCGAACACACCCCAGCCGGACGGGCGCCTGGCCGGCATCCGGATGGTTTCCCTGCGACGCTGGGCATTATTGCCGAGAGTGGGTGTGGGCCCTCAGCGGAGCGCGGGGTTCGAAAGGATCCTTCGCCTGGCAGCGCTCGCTTTCCCGATGGCGCAGGATGCGGTCGACCACCCGCGGCTCTGTAATAAAGGAGATGATCCGCATTCGGGCACCGCAT
>JBEKYG010000383.1:0-5495 GCA_049511215.1 Acidobacteriota bacterium
GCCACCCAGGCATGAGAAGCTTCATGAATGCTCAATGAAAAGAGCAGCACGGCAAACTGGATGAGGACACTCCCAACATCAATGCTTTGTAATAGTTCCAAGTTGGTAACCCCAGAATAAGTGAACTCCGAGAGGGTGAACTATACCACAAGGACGCAGGCAGTGGGCAGTGGGCCGAAGGCAGAAATGTGTAATTTCCGAGACGTTTATCCGTGGCCGCTTTTTTTCTTGCACTGTCAGAATCGCAGTACTGTTCCATGCCTGGCCGCAACTGCGTATCAGCCATTGGCGACTGCTTGCTCTTTGGGTCTGGCACACGATCGGTTCAAATGATAGACTTTACTGGTTTTGGGGCCTGTTTATGAGCTGGACTCTTCCGATAACGATGGTGCTATACACACTGGGGCTCTTGCATTCGATGTTCGGGTTTTACCGCAAGAGGCAGGTTTTCGTGAACGTAGCCCTCGGAATGGTGGGCTGCGGCTTCGCCAGCCATACCCTTTATCTTATTCTGCTTGGCCTTCAGGTGCGCCACCTGCCGATCACAAACCTCCCTGAATCGCTTTCTTTCTTTGCCTGGTGCATCACGCTGACTTTTATGGTCGCTTACTTGCGCTACCGGATCAATGTCCTCGGAGCATTTGTCTTGCCGTTGGTTTCTCTGCTCATGATTCTGTCCGAGTTGATCTGGGAGGAAAACCATACCATCCCGCCGCTTTTGAAGAGCCGATGGCTGTTTTTTCATGTAAGCGTCGCGTTCCTTGCCTATGCCGCATTTTTCCTGACCTTTGTCTCTTCAATTCTATATCTGATTCAAGAAAAGGAGCTGAAGGACAAAAACTTCCGCTTTCTCTATTTCCGGCTCCCATCGTTGCAGGTTTGCGACGATTTGTTGCGGCGCTCCCTGTATGCGGGCTTTATCTTGATGAGTATCGCGATCATGACGGGCGCGTTCTGGGCGCAACAGGCGTGGGGCCGTTTCTGGAGTTGGGACCCAAAAGAGACGGCCTCGCTGGTGACCTGGGCCATCTATCTGATACTGGTCAATTACCGGCTCTCAGCCGGGTGGCGCGGCAGGTGGGCCTCCTATATCAGCATCGTGGGGTTCGTCTCGATGCTGTTCACGTTTGGAATCAACAGGGGGTTGCATACCTACTTGTAGTCTTCCCGCGAATCATTCGGGTGTGTGGCCGGCGTGCCCAAGCCACGAAATACTGCTTGAGTCTCCAGTACCTCCTCGCAATTCAGGCCGCCTCCGATGTAACGATGCAGCAGGTTCGGTAATGGCATGTTGAATCTCGTGATCGTCGGGCTGAACCATCGCACGGCAGAATTGGATATCCGCCAGCGAGCGGCTTTTCCGGTCCCGCAGCTGCCCGATATGCTGAAGCGCATGACCCAGCAACCCGGGATTGAGGAAGGGATGATCATATCCACCTGCAACCGGGTGGAGTTGCTTTCACGGGTCGAAAAGCCTGAAAAAGGGATCGACACGCTCGAAGCTTTCTTCTCAGAAACCTGCGAGGTTCCAGCCGAAAAACTCAAGGCCCATCTCTACCGGCACGTGGACCATCAGGCCGTGCGCCACGCGTTTCGTGTTGCCAGCTCCCTGGACTCCATGATTCTTGGCGAAGCGCAGATATTGGGTCAGGTCAAATCCTTCTATGGGATCGCCGCAGGCGCAGCCACGGTCGGTTATTATTTGAACAGCCTGATGCAAGCGGCCTTCCACACGGCTAAACGCGTGCGCGCCGAGACCAGCATCGGCGAGTTTTCCGTCTCTGTAAGCTCTGCAGCGGTCGAGCTGGCTCGCAAGATTTTCGGTGACCTCCGGAATAAGAAAATTCTTATCGTCGGCACCGGGGAGATGGGGCAGGTAGCAGCACAACATCTGGTTTCGGCTGGGGCGAACCTGATCCGGGTCACAAACCGCAATCCGGACGCGGCTAGAAAGCTTGCGGAAAGTTTCCAGGGAGAAGCAGTTCCCTTTGACAGCCTGGCACGATGGGTGGCGCGCTCCGACATCGTCATTACCTCGACCGGCAGCCAGGAGATCCTGATTGATCGCGCGATGGCAGCCACGGCTGCATCGGAAAGAAGGCACGCGCCGATTGTCTTCATCGACATCTCCGTCCCTCGGAACGTGGATCCCGGTGTAGCGATCCTCGACAATGTATTTTGCTATGACGTTGACGATCTCGGAGCGGTGGTCGAGGCCAACATCGGCGAGCGCCGTGCCGCGGCGGCACATGCTGAAAAAATCGTGGATGAGGAAGTGGAGGCGTTTTGCACTCGCATTAAGTCCCGCGACGTCGGTCCCGTAGTGGTGCAATTGCAGGACAGAATCGAGGAGATCTGCAGGACGGAGTTGGAGCGCTTCCTGAGGCGCGCCGGACCACGGAACGACCGCGAGATACGGGAGCTGGAATGGATGGTGTCGCGCATCGCAAACAAGATCGCGCATCCGCTGGTCATGCAGCTGCGCAGCGCTCACCACAGCTCAACGCATCGCGAGACTTATCTCGACACCATCAAACGCATCTTCAACCTCTAAAGGAACGAACCCATATGCTGACCATCGGCACCCGAGGCAGCGCACTGGCCCGCGCGCAAACCAAATACGTCGAGGAGCTGATCCGGGCCCGCTTTCCCGACGTGGGCATCACGATCAAGATCATCACCACGTCCGCGGACAAGGACACGAAATCGTCCATCCGCTCCGGTTCTGCAACGGGCGTGTTTGTGCGCGAGATCGAGGAAGCCCTGCTGGCGGCGGAAATCGACCTGGCCGTGCATAGCCTGAAGGATCTTCCCACCAGGATACCCGATGAGCTCGAGATTGGCGCCATTCCGGCGCGTGAAGACGCGCGGGATGCCCTGATCGCGAGCCGCGCCTGTCACGAGCTGGGAGATCTTCCTCGGGGAGCGCTAATCGGTACCGGAAGTGTCCGACGCCAGGCGCAGATCCTGGCACGGAGACCGGATCTTATCGCTATGGACATACGCGGCAACGTGGAAACGCGCCTGCAGAAGCTGGCCTCGGGAAACTACGACGCCATAATTCTCGCCTGTGCCGGGCTGAACCGTCTCGGGCTGCAAGACCGGATCAGTGCGCGCCTGGAGTTGAACGAAATGCTTCCTGCGCCCGGCCAGGGTGCATTGGCACTCGAGATGCGCAAAGGAGATGAGCGGGTCGCCGCTCTGATCGGCGGCCTCGATGACCCGGCGACAGCGGCCGCGGTGCGCGCGGAGCGAGCTTTTCTCCGCCGCTTGGGCGGTGGATGCAACAGTCCAATCGCGGTGCACGCGCGTCTCATGAACGGTATCTGCGGCATTGAAGGCCTGGTGGCAAGCCCTGACGGCACGACCATCATCCGGGATCGGACTGAAAGCCCGCTTGCGAACGCCCTTGATGCAGCGGAGACTTTAGCGGGAAGACTTCTTACCATGGGGGGAGCGGAGATTCTACAGTCGCTGCGCTGACCATGTCCAAAATCCCAACGCCGCTCGCACACAAGACCGCCATGATCGCCTGTAGCGAGCAAAAGGCCGGAACCCTCGCAGCCGGGCTTGAAGCGCTCGGCGCTGAGGTTATCGTCTTCCCGGTCATCCGGATCCAGGAGATCGCCGATAAGAGCGGGTTGGATGCAGCCATAGACCGTCTTGACGGGTATTCATGGATCATCTTTACCAGTGCATACGGAGTTCATTTTTTCGTGAAGCGCATGGAGGAACGAGGTACGGCTAAAGACCGATGCCGCAAGCTGAAGATCTGCGCTGTAGGCCCGGCCACGGCCGCCGCTCTTGCGATTTCGGGACTGAAGGTCTCCCTGGTTCCGAGGGATCATGTGGCGGAGGGGATTTTGGCTGCTCTAGCGGAAGAAATAGGGGGCAACCAGAATCTGGACGGTTTGCGCATCCTGATACCGCGAGCCCGAGAGGCACGCGAGTTGCTCCCCGTCGCGCTTGAGAAGGCCGGTGCCTTGGTAAATGTCGTGCCTTGCTACGAAAACACAGCACCCGACCTCGACAGGGATTTCATGCGGTACCTACTCCGGCGGGCGCCCGAATTGCTCTTATTCACGAGTTCATCGGCCGTGAACCACTTCATCACCCTTGTAGGCAGCCAGGAAGCAAAAAACTTGTTGACGAGTGCCACGGTCGCCGCGCTCGGGCCGATCGCCGCCAGCACCCTGGCCACCTACGGAAAACAAGCCGAGATCGTGCCTCACGAAAACACGATCCCTTCCCTTCTCTCGGCCATCCGTACTTATTATCTGTCCTCTGAACGATCGGAGCCTACAGTCAAGAGTCAGGAGCCCGAATAGCTCGCTGCATGTGCCACTGATCGAAGATCCAGATTTAGGGTTCGCGCAAGAATAAGTTGACGTTTTGGCGCGAGCGCCGGGCGGGCAGATGCAAGGCGCCGCGACGCAGGCGATGTAATGACATCGTCGAGGAGCGGCAACGCCGCAGATGCCCGCCCGCCGCCGCGCCCCGAAGGGCCGCGGCTCCCAGGCTTGGCGAACCAGAACATTTGGCTGGTTATGATTCAATTGGGCATCGGAGTCGCAGCAAAATGCCAAATTATTCTTGCGCGAGCCCTTAGCCTCCACCCGGACACGCTGGGCACGCAACCTCGTGATGCCGATTCAAAGGTTGGCATTGATTCTGACTTCTTACTCTTGACTACTTCTTGGGCGGTTCGAAGGTTACATCGAATTGGATTTTTGCCTCGACCACTTCGCCATTTCGAGTAGCCGGCAAGAAGATCCAGCTGGTCTTGACCGCTTCCATTGCGCGCTCATCCAGGCCATGCCCCAGCCCTTTGACCACAGCCAGGTCCTGGATGGTTCCGTCCCTGGTGATCGTTGCCGAAAGCTTGACATTCCCATAGGTGTTCGTGCGGCGCGCATCCTCGGTGGGCGCCACCTTTGGGGCCTCCAGGTAGCGTGGCGGGTTGACACCGTCCTGCCTGAGCTGGGTTTGCCAATCACGGTCCCAATCCGACGTCCCATCCGTAGTCTTGATACTGCCGAGTTCTGTAAGGCCGGCATCGTGCAGGGCTGACTGGGCATTGGTGTTTCGTAAATCCAGATCCTCGACCTTGGCCGAAAACTGCGTGAATTGTGCCTTGTCCAGCGGCTGGAGGTAGAAGCGTTTGGCGCCGACGCGCACACTCAACTCTTCGATGTGGTCCTGCTCATGAAAACCGCCGAGAACATTCAGACCCTTAAAGGAGGCGTTGTTCACAAGCACTGAGGCGCTATAGCGGTATGTGTCTCCCTTCGTTCCTTTGGTCGGCAGATCGAAAACCTGACCGATATAAACCTGCCCCGAAGCGCCCTTGTAAATGAATTCGCTCGCCTGCACCACAATCACGTATTCGGATAGGTTGATGAAGTTCAGGACAAATTGGTGCGCGCCGGACACTTCCGCCGTGATGACATATTGCGACCCGACGAAAGCAAACGCCTTGGGTGATTCTTGCCCTT
>JBEKYG010000384.1:0-5492 GCA_049511215.1 Acidobacteriota bacterium
CTCGCGCTCCTTCATTCTCTTAATGGAAGTTTCCAGGTCCGTATCAAAATATTTGGTCGGGCGCGGCAAGACCGGATTTTCCAGAAAGTAGTATCCTTCTTCGATTCTTCGATCGATCTCGGCATCATCAATTTCTATTTCGTTCTCGTACTTTTCTCTTTGTTTGATGCTGTTCATCCGCGAGACATAGGGATTCTCAATATTAAAGGGACCTCCGACACATCCCAACATGCACGCAAACGCTTCTACAAAATCGACGTTTCGTAATCGAGAATTCTCGATATCATCAAAAATCTTCATGATGTGATCCATCCCGGAGACTGCCAGCCAGTTTTCCCTCTTGACCGCGCTTGTCATTCCTCCGAGGACGGCCCAACCCACACTAAAGCGGAAATCTTTGGGGACCTGGGTCTTGCTAAATCTCGACTTTATGGCAACGACATGGGGGAGCAGGAGGGAATAAACGTCTCTGACGCGGATGGCGTCGTCAAACCAGGACTTCGCCTTTTCGGCGGGTTGTCGGATGGAAACGATCTTCGCCGGGCATGGAGAGATATAAACTATTCCGATGTCCTTAGGTTTCAGCCCTAGTCTGGCAGGGAAAAGTGTTTTTATCTCCCGGGCCGTAACTTCCCTGGGCACATCCAGAGGCGAGATCAATTCAACTAACTCCGGGTACTTCACCTGGATCAACCTTAAGGTCGCGGGACAATCCGAACCGATCAGCGGACGGCGGTACGGACTCTTTTCCATATACTTGACGTATGCCCTGGCCACGGCTGAACAGGAGAGATTGATGTCCACGACCTCATCGAAGCCAAGTTCCTTCAAAGCCAAATGAATGATGTAAGGGTGAATGCTGGGATCGAACTGGGAATACAGGACGGAAGTAGGCACCGCCACTTTGTACTTGCGATCAGAAATCTCAGCGATCGGATCGGAGATGGGAACGATCGCCTCCGAAGGGCAAACCGCCAGGCAATCTCCGCAATCTACACAGAGATCCTCCAGAATGATCGCCTTGCCGCCCCTGGTTCTGATGGCTTGCGTGGGGCAACGGCGCATGCACTTTCTATGGCCGCGACATTTGGCAAGATCGATTCTGTGAGCATGGTAAAATTGCTCCATCTTGCGCCTCCTGTCCGGGTACCCCTGCAACTGGAGTCTAGATAAAAAACCGCATCATCAATCGGGTCCCTTGGTTAACTTTGCTTTTGATGTCCAATTCGTCCGTGTTTCTCTTGATGTTAGGCAAACCCATCCCCGAGCCAAAACCCATGGCTCTCATTTCCTCGGTCGCGGTAGTAAAGCCCTCCTGCATGGCCAACTCGACATCCGGAATACCCTTCCCCTCATCATCGATCGTTACCTCGACGAGCTTGGGAGTTACAGTCAGATTGACCTTCGCGCGAACGGCATGCATCACCACATTCATCTCGCCCTCATACGTCGAGATGGCAACCCTGCGGACCAGCTTGGGATTCAGCCCGATTTTTTTCAGGATGGATTTCACTTCCGTGGATACCATCCCGGCATTGGTAAAGTCGTTGCCCAGAATCAGCAACTGATGACTCAGCGACATTTCCGACGTCGCTGCCCCAACTGAAGCCGGTGTCGGCGCAGGAACCGCTCCTCTGCTGACCGAGTCGATCCTGACGCACGCGTCGTACATGTCAAAACGCGTAGAAAGTAAGGCGAGGTGGTTGTCTCTCGCGAATTTGTGCGAGCCATCCTTGGATTTTTTTCCTCGAACGAAGACCACCCCTTTAAATTCAGCCATGTGGGCGGAGATCACGGCCTGTTGGGTCGCAAGCCCGGTAAAAAGGATCGAATTAGGCTTCCCAAAAGCCAGAACATCGCTCATCAGATCGGATGCATAGACATGCTCGACCTCGATGTCGAGGTTTCCCTCCCCCTCGATCACCAAAGCTTCCAAAGCCTCTTTAATCTGCCTGATCTGCATGGTCCTTTCCCTGCTTCTCCAACATCACCCTCTGCGATGTCGGGGAGGCTGCAGAACCTCACGAGATGAACCCCTGAATTTCAATCCATTTATCAGGCCCCAATACCCAATTCATATAGCTTTCCGACGAGTTTGAAAGTGGGGAGCGCGCTCGAAAGGATCGCGATATCGTACTTGCTGGCAAATTCCACGGTCTCTGCCGGCACTTCCTTGCCGCCCGTGATAATGACGGCGGATACATCCACTAGATTCGCGGCGGGGACGATGCTTTTGTGAGTCTGAATGGTAAGCCAGAGGTCACCTGATTTGGCGCCGGCCATGACGTCGCTCACCATGTCGGAGATGTATACTCCGGCAACAGTCCGATTCTCGAATTTGCTCAATGGCTTTAGCCCTATCTTTTCAATCAGCTCTTGAATTGTCATCTAAATTCTCCTAAATCACGTTGTGAAGTCGCTTCGATCATTAGAACGGGGATTTCCGACTGGTTACGGGTTCCGGGGAAAGCATCCCCACATCGTGCAGGAACTCACCCTTGCATCTGGCGAAGCCATCTTCAAGGTCAAACGGGACAATTGCAATCGTGGAGCGGGATGTGTCTCTCCGCTGGTTGAAATAGCGGGTAAGCTTGGCCAGCTTTTGGGCCTGGACCTGCTTTGGCTTGGGTTCGCTTTCGTCAAGAAAGCCGCAGGCCACCACAAGATAGCTGCGTTCAGCTTCAAGCTTCTGCCTCAGGATTTCCAGCCTGCAATCAGGCAGGCACCCGGTACAGTAGAGAAGGCCCATCAGATCATCAAATTTCTCCGAGTCGCCGCACATGTTGCAGTGAAGGTTAAATCTGACTGACTGTGCATTTTCAACTCGATGCCAGAAATGATCTCCCTCTCGATACTCGTCACCAAGAATAGCGATCCCCTCCTTGGTAAAATAGGTTCTCACTCGATTGCAGTGGAAGCACTTCTCGAAAACCACGAAACCGAACTGAATGTCGGTCATTTCCCATTGATGCTGGCATCCAGACATTTTCATCTGCTCCGCTAGTGTGAAGCGTTAGAGGACAAGTTACCTCCCAAATGAATGCAACATGTAATGAAGAGAGTGAATTCGTTTTTGTGGCGTGGCCAGGAAGCGGAACAGGGGCGATAGTCGATGAACAGAGCGTTTTGGCCGCGCTTGACGCAGTTAATGCCGGATTTTGAATCGTCACCTAACCGCGTGGTCACTATCTATCATGCCGCCGACGCATGTCGTCGTTTGCTGCAATTCAGGCTTATCATCGGACGTGCGACCGGTGCTGCTTTCCCTCCTCGAGTCTCCCGTTGAAGTTTCGAAAAGCCCGTTGGCACTTGAACTGGATCGCTTGATCTTCCCGCATCCGCAGGCTTGCTGGAGGTTTGCCGATGGCAGCTTCCACTTCTCTCACGGCAAGCCCCAAAGTCTCATCGCCTGCCTTTTGCAAACTCTCAGAGTTGCTGTCATCGTCTCATCTTTCCATCCCGATGACAAGCATTTTTGCACGATAAACGCATGAGCCGTTCAAGATTTGAATCCTGGGTTCATCGAGCTCGGTTCTCAACGACAGCGCGGGAAGTGAACTCCTGATGCGATGGGACTGGGATCAAAATCACAAAAAGCGGGATTGGGTTCTCGCGGCGTTGTCTGCAAGGCTTGTGCCGGCAGGCGTGGGCGGCTTTGAGTTCGCGCCCACACCGGCGCATCATTCAGTTGCGGCGAGAATTCTCATCCCGAGGCGGCCCAAGGCGGCAGCACAAACGGGTGCCACAAGTCTCATCCGAGAGGATGGAACTACTTGCTGACTTTCAGGAGCTCGACCTCAAAATCAAGGGTCGCGTTAGGCGGAATGACAGGAGGATAGCCTTGGGCTCCGTATCCCAGATTGGGTGGGATAAAGAGTTCGCGCTTGCCGCCGATTTTCATGCCGGCGACGCCTTCGTCCCAACCCTTGATCACATCGCCGCCGCCCAGGTGGAATTCGTACGGTTTCCCACTATCCACCGAACTGTCAAACTTCGCACCGCGTTTCGCGTTTGCGTACAGCCATCCGGTGTAGTGTACTGTTACCATCATCCCTTTTACGGCTTCCGCGCCCGTGCCGACCTTGAGATCGACATACTTCAGACCCGATTTTGTAGTCACGGCCTTCTCCTGGACAAAACCCGATCCAACGAACAGGCAGCCGGCAATCAGCAACATCACCATTACCCTTTTCATCATAGCCTGAGATCTCCTCGAATGTGGAAAGTTTGCCCCGGCGCCTCCAGGCACCGGGGGCGATACATGGTAGCACACAATACCGCGGGTTTTTACCAGTGAGGGCCGCAACCTGCTGTTTGCGGCCCTCACTGGAACAAATCAAGTACCGGTCACTTCGCGTCGGCGGCTTGCGTCACCGCCGGAGGCGCGGGGAGCGCTGCGTGGTTGGCAAAATAATCCGTGCGCACACGAGCCACGATGGCGTTTACCGGCTCATCAAGATACTTGGTGAAAAAGCTAGGGTAGATGCCAATCCAGAACGCGAGAATGATGAGCGGCACAAAAATTGCAAATTCGCGGAAATTGAGATCGGGGAGGGCCTTGTTCAACGGGTTCTCGAGCTTGCCGAACATGACTCGCTGGTACAGCCAGAGCATATACGCCGCACCCAGGATAATGCCGAGAACAGCGAGGGCCGCATAGATCCAGAGCCCCTTAGCCGCGAACGTCCCCTGCAGTATGAAGAACTCGCCGATGAACCCGTTCAATCCAGGCATGCCGATCGAGCTGAGCGTCATGATCAGAAAAACGGTGGCATACACCGGCATGATATGGCTCAGCCCCCCGTATTCCGCAATCATGCGCGTGTGGCGCCGTTCGTAGATAATACCGACGATCAAGAAGAGCGCCCCGGTGGAAATGCCATGATTGATCATCTGCAGGACACCGCCCTGCAATGCCACGGGTGTAGCCGCGAACACGCCCAGCATCACGAAACCCAGGTGGCTCACCGAGGAGTAGGCAACCAGCGACTTCATGTCTTTCTGCATCATGGCAACCAGGGCGCCATAGATGATGCCGATCAGGCAGATGATCAGTAGCGGCTTCAAAAAATGCATGGTCGCCCAGGGAAACATGGGGAGGGAGAAGCGCACAAAGCCATAGGTCCCCATCTTCAGGAGTACGCCCGCCAGGATCACGGAGCCGGCTGTGGGTGCCTCGACGTGCGCATCCGGCAACCATGTGTGGAACGGAAACATCGGAACCTTGATAGCGAAACCGACAAAGAAAGCTAGAAATACCCAGAATTGCAGATCGGTCGGGAAGCCAAGCTTCTGGAACTTCAGAATATCGAACGAGTACACACCGGTACTGTTGTACTGGTAAAAATAAATTGCCAGGATACCAACCAGCATGAGCACTGAACCGGCCAGGGTGTAGAGAAAGAACTTGATCGCCGCGTAGAGCTTCCTCGGCCCCCCCCAGACACCGATGAGAAAATACATCGGAACCAGCATCACTTCCCAGAACACAT
>JBEKYG010000385.1:0-7207 GCA_049511215.1 Acidobacteriota bacterium
TTACGGTGATGGGGAATTTCTTGCCGAAGTGCCCGTTCATGGCATCGGCAAGAAATTCGGCTCCTTTTTTCATACGCCTCTTGCCTGCTTGAGGCGTCTCATACGCCTCAATCTCTGTCCGGAGGTTGGTGATCAAGTGGGCCACGCTCAGGCGTGCAGGGGGCTTATGTTCGCGCCAGAGTGGAAGTCGCCCGGCTGCCGAGACGTTGTTCAAGCCATAGGCTTTTATAGCGGCCACAAGCAGGGCCGCATAGGTAGCAACATGGAAAGCAGGCTGTCGCTCAACCGAGGCATCCGACCACACCTGTGCCTGCCCGACTCCCAACAAGTCTTTTTCGTCCTTCTGATCAACTTCGATCTCCCAGCGATAAAAATAGGCTTGCAGCGCCTCAGCAACGGGGACATTCGGGTCATCGACAAGCAGATAGGCCGGTTCACGATAGAGTGTGTGTCCATGAGCGCGATAGCGCAGCGGTCGGATGACGATGAGTCGCATGGGGCGCGTTGCTGCGCCACTGCGCCAAAGAACTGGGGCGATCGTCTTATAGTTCAACTCGTGCTTCTTGCCAGCCGCAAAGATGGAGCATTTCTCCCAAGGTGTGGCTGCATCCTGCCGCAGTTTTTCGGGTGTCGGGAGCAAGGGCCCGTAAGACGCTTTTCTACCTCTGCCGACTTGTTCTGGATTGGCATTCGGCTGGACGGGTCCGTAAAGGCAAATGTCTTTGCGGACTCTTCCGATCAGTACCATACGGCGATCGAGAAGGCTAAAGACCGTTCGGTTGCAGAAACTGGCATCGACGACGGCCCACAAGATTCTGTCTTTCCATGCGGCGACTTTATTGCACCGCTCACGGAGTCCATTGAGCAGTCTTGCACCCTGGGCACTGAGTCCCTCCCGCTGCTGTATTTTCCGATAGTTCTTCAGATTCTTCCGGTGTGCGCGCCAAGCCCTGGCATAGGCCGCCCAATCCTTCTTGCTGGCTCGCTTTCCGGGTTTGCGCGGCGGCTTAGGTTTGGCTACCGGCGGAGCCAGGTCGAATGCAACAGGAATGGCACGCGCGGCCCCTGCACTTTCCCGCGGCCAGACCAACATCACCGCCTGAAGGAATCGCAAGGCGTGGCACAGGTTGAGGTGAAAGGGTGGCGAGAGCGGGTCGCGCAGCATCTTGGCCGCCCGGATTCGTTTTCCGGTCTTGCGGCAGGGCGTGTCGTCCAGCGCCGCAACCAGCGGCTGAGTTGGGCTCAACAGTTCTGCTATCTGCTCGAGAACGACATCGAACAAGGAATGCGGTTTCCAGCGGCATTTGGAGAACAATCGGTATTCCGACGTCCAATTCTGAAACTGCCGTCCAAGCACGCAGATCGAACGGCTGATCGTGCGGCGGCCGAGGCACACCAGCAAAGCCAGCGCGTGTTCCTTGGCACGACGGAATGTCCGATGATCCGCAAAGCAATGCTTCCAGCCGCCCAGCACCTCGCACAAGCGGGGGAGCAGTACCATGGGTCACCTCTCTGTGTCGGGCAGTACGGAAAAGGTGTTGGGACCTGTGCGCACGAAACGATCCTTGCGGGCAATACGCTTGGCAAGTGCCGACACGATCGATTCCCTATCGAGCGTCACACCATGGCGTTTGGCGACGAGGCTCATAATCTCGGAAATGTGCAACGGGCGACCAACGCGCCGGAGTATGTCATGTACCATTTCTATCTGAGACATACTCTTGGCAGGCTTTGCTCCGCCAGGCGAAACTTCCTGTCGTGCCGACTGGCGCAGGTGGCGGAGTGTATTCAATTGGGCCTTGGAAACAGCTTCGAGGACTTCAATGATGTCATCGCGGACGTTGTTTGGCATCGCAGTTCTCCCAGGGATAGCGAGAACAGCATAGCCAAATGTACCTCCGGCTTCGCCGGAGGTTTCTGACTCTGTACGATTGAATAAGCCAGGCCGGCGACTAAATTATCCTTATCGGCGCCGCGTTGTTGATGCGAATTGAGATCCGACTCCATGAAGACGGTGCAGCGGTCACCCAGGCGAACCGGTTTTTTGCCGAAAGAGCCAGGTTTTCAAATTCCTTTATGATATTGATATTCAACTTCTGCGATTGTTCCTCGAGGAAGGATCCAGTGCCGGCGGCGCAAACCTTATTCATCTCAAAATTGACTATTACACCATCCTGGATCGAAATATATTTCGAATCCTGTCCCGCAATCTCGAAAATAGTATCAACTGTCGGATCATAATCAATGGCAGCGGTGGCCTGCGCAGTTATTTCGTTCTGGATAATATCAGCACCAATGAAGTCGCCGATTAAATACCTGCCTGATCCGGTAGAGCCTGCCGAAACAACTTCAACATCCGCACCTATTTCATCAAAGATTTCCTTTAAAGCGCGCTGAACTGCATTCAACGGCTTACCTGCAGTGGGCAAATATCTGCGTGCCACCACATTATGCTGATCATCAATCAGAACGACATTGGTACTCAGCGAACCAATATCAACACCCAATGAGACCTTTATTTGTTCACCCGGTATTTTACTTACTACCACATCTTTATGGAGGATACTTCAATCAGAAAACGGGAAAAACACTTCAAAGACTTGTGATACGGGTACCGCGGTTAAACGGGACGCTGATTCCGGTATAATATCTTTCGTACCTGTTTAGCCCTGTGGTCATCGGGATGTCCTTTAAAGGCAAAAAGCTGCCGCGGATTTCACGGATCCCACGGGTTTTATGAAGGCACTACCAAAAGGCGGTGTTTCTTGCAGCCTACAGGATGCAGGCAGAGACGACGGCATTATTTGGTGCGCCTCGATATGCGCATGCCATATGCATATAAATTCGTGAAATCCGTGGAATCCATGGCTGCTTTTGAGGCGGCTAAACGGTTAGCTTCTTTCAGCCGAAGTGTCTTCAAACAATTTAATAAAAAAGAAGTATATACCATCGAACAGCCCCTTATCACTCAGGGGATCGTCGAGAAAAGCTGCGACAACTGCAACTGGATCGGCGGCGATTACTTATGGAAATTCCTGCTCGGCGTCTTTTCGAGCAACGTGGATCTCGTGGAGCGCGCCCGCGAGAAAGCTCAGGACAACAAGCCGGAAGCCAGCGGAGGGAGAGGTGGTGGCCGAGGCCGGGGCGGCAGCTAAAGCAGATTGGTCATTAGGTTTCGTGGCGAGGCGGCGCGGACGGAAATGAAGACGGCGCGTTCGTGCGAGAGCTCCGGCGGGGTGCTTGACAATAAGGCGAGGACCTCGAAGCATCGCAACGGAGCAGACGTGCCCAGAATGGAGCCCAAAGAAGCAACCATGTGAGCGCTCCTCCGGTATTGCGGAAACCTCAGAATGAAAGCCAGCCGCGGTGGCAGGCTACCCAATTTCCTGATTCGATGGTGTCAAATCGAATGTCGTCGGGCTTCGTGGTGAAATCCTGCAGCAAGGCGCGGTCTAAATTGCATCTGCCGTGGAACCACGAGAACAATTTCCACCACAAGTCATTGAACCGCAAAGAGCTCCAAGAAAATCCCACTTCTTCGAGGTCGTTGCGGTTCAGTGCTCTCATCCGCTTGAAATGGGACCGCAGATTCTGCTAGCATGCTTGTTACGTTTGCGGAGATTTTCAGTCTTATCAACAGCATAGGGCCGACAGGATGCATAAAGTTCCTTTTGCCGAATCACTTAGAATCATCGCGCGCGGGTCGCTTAACTGGCTTTCCGAGCGCCCGATTGTGGTTTCGTTCGAAGTAACCGATTCCTGTACTTGTTGGTGCAAGCATTGCGACCATGGCGGCCCTAAAGACAACTCACTCAACCTGAAACCCGCCGATTATCGTCGTTATATGGAGGTGCTGCATCCCAGTGTGGTGCAGGTGTCGGGTGGAGAGCCGCTGATGCGCCTCGACCTGGTTGAAGTGGTTCGCAACATCAAGAGCCCCTCGGGTCTCCCCTATACCATCCTGGTTTCAAACTGGTCGATGATGACCAAAGAGCGCTATCTGGGGCTTCGGGAAGCCGGGATCAATCAGTTTTCGGTCAGCCTTGATTTTCCTGACGAGCGCCACGACGAATTCCGCAAGCTCATAGGATTGTACCGGCACCTGAGCGAGATCATGCCGACACTGGCTGCGCTCGGGCATGACGATATCGTGCTCAACCATTGCATTACCAGCGAGAATGTCTCCGAGATCAACGCCGTTGCCGACAAGGCGCGCGAATGGGGAGTCAACGTCAGCTTTAGCGCTTATTCTCCGCGCCGCACGGGCTGCCGCGACTACTTCCTCAGTTCACCGGAGCAATTGGCCATCCTGAAGCGGGAACTGGACCGCATCAAGGCGCGCATGGATAACACGCGCTGGGTTGCCAATTCCGAAAGCACCATCGATGCCACCCGGCGTTATTTTGAGAATGGGAATGCCCCGGGGTGCAAGGCCGGCCTGCGTTTTTTGGTAGTGACCAGCGATGGTTCGCTGCAGCCCTGTTCGATGCAGTTTAAGCGCTACCCGCTGCACGATCAGGCGCGCATGATCAACGAGTTTACGAAACACAATCAATGCGACGAGTGCTACGTCTCGATCCGCTCCTATCTGGACAAGACTTTCCCCCAAGTGCTGCGGGAAAACGTCGCCGGATTCTTCTCCTTCAAAACCCGATCGGCCAACACCCGATAATTCGCTGCCTGCCCCGAGTCCTCCCCAATTTCCTTCCCTCTCCGATTTCCCCTTGTGTTCCCGAATAGAAACGCTCATAAGAGAACCTCAACAAATTCATTGAGCGCGCCCTGCCTTGGCACATGCCAACCCCAGAGCATGACCGATCCCGGAGGCGGCTCCGGATATCCATATGACTTTTTTCTTGATCATGGAACCAAGAGATCTGCGCATCCACAAAATCAACGAGGCCTTCATGTATCTGTTTGAGAGCCAAATACTTGCTTCTTTTGAATTGGAGACCCAGTCGATATCGCATCAAAAAGACAAGTTGTTTGGTCGAGATATAGATATCAAAAGCAATAAGACCAGAGGGGTAAATCGAGACCAGGTAAATACCGCACAAGATAAACGAATGACAATAACAAAAGAGCAAGAGCACCTGGAAAACGTTTATAACAGGTACAAAGAAAAAGCCCGTGAGAAATTTGAGAGAGCTTCGGAACTGCGGATCTTTCAAAGACCTGGATACCCATGAGGCCACGTAGTAAGCAATCACGTTGTTAAGACAGCCATAAATAAAAACCGGCACACCAAATCAATACAAGAAAGATTTCCCACGGCGTCAAAAGTCGGTTGGATCTGAATTTTTCTCATGCTGCTTTTCTTTTTCGGAATCTGCTCTGTGCAGCGGCAATGACACGCGAGGTCATCTCCTGCGTGCGAATGGTCCGACGGTCAGCGGTGCTGAGGGACGCAGTCTCGGGGCAAGCGGTTCTGGCGGACGATAGCACCGCAGCGGATTGGGAAGCATATCGATTGCGGGCATCGAGTCTGGCGAAAGCCTCGGGCAGGCGATCAAGTGACCCGCAAACAATCGCTACATAATTGGCATGGGCCAGATTTGCAGTGAGTGCGGCTGCAGGAGAGAGATGTTCGAAGTCCTGCGAGAGGATCTTGCGGCCGCTTCGCCGGCGTTCGCCGTGTTTGAGGCTTCGAAAGTAGGATTCGAGGAGGTTGTTGGTCCGGTCTACAAGGCGAAGTCCCCCGCCGCACTTGGGCGAGATTCGGATGGCATGTCCCCAAAGAAAGTCGCCGTGGGATTTGAGATGGGACAGGATGATGTCGATGGCCCTGCGTTTGTCTTTTTCGCGTGAGCATCCCGATCGGCGCTGGCGCAAGGAGCGAGTCAGTTTTTTCACTGCGAACCGGACATCTCGCAAGTCGGTCGCGGTGCGAGTGGCATCCGTCTGTCGCTGCTTTTCGGTGAGCCGGAGAGCCTCGCGGAGTTCATTGAAGAGCTTGGCGCGCATGGTCAGGGTTTCGGCAAGTGGCCCGAAGCCATGTGGGTCGCACTCGATGAGCTGAAGAATGCGGCGCAGCCGGTCGAGTTCTCTGCGAACCTTGGGATCGTCGGGAGGGTTTTCCAGGAAAGCCTCCACCGCACTCGAAGCCTGCAGGCAGCGGTCATACAGCCCGAGCCAGGGAAGATCGAAGGGAAACCCCTGTCCGCTGCCATCGACCGGATAATCCAATACCCATTGGGCCAGGCCACGTACGATGGCGATTCCGGCGGGTCCTGCTGGTATGCGATGCCCCTTGGCGGTTTCGGCCTGCCACTGGCGCAAAGCCGCACGCGCCGCCGGGATGTTTTCACCGAGGCAACGTCCCAAGTCGCGAGCGTGGGTGCGCAACCGGCTCCGCAACCGGGTCCGGCGGAAGAGAGCGCGTAAGCGGTCGTGCGCATCCTGGAGCAGGTCCTTGCCGATGTCGCTCAGGAAATGCAGATGGCACGCCAGCACGGGAATGGGAAGTTTGAGCTGCTTCACAAGCGACTGGGAAGCTTCCGCCATGGCGCGGCCCAAGTCCCGCATGATGGCGCAGGGAGGCCCGAAGCGGAACACGACTTCGCGCAGCCTAGGCAGAATGGCGTCAGCACGTTCGGTGGGTACTTTCCATGCGCCCAGCACCCACTGGCGCCACCCGGCAAAGGCCACAAGCAATGTACCACGGCCGTCCTCGCCGGAGGCGTCGACATGAAGCGGCCAGCCGCCATCAGATGCCAGTGCCGCGCGCAAGCCAGGAGCGGAAGCATGATGAAGCCTTTCGAGGTAAGCCAGAAAGCGCGCGCTAAGCCCGCTGATCTCGCCGCTGGAGAGAATGATCCCGTGCTCGGCTTCGAGCGCCGCGCGGATCTCTTCGCGCTGCCGGTGGTGGAGAAAGCGCTGCAAACCGACGTGAACCATGACGTCATAGCCAACAACACCACGGGGCGGAATGAGATCGGCAAGCGGCGATTTCTCCCCGACGAGCCTGCCGCGTTTCCGACACCCGGAAGGACACACATAAACCGTCTGCCGTATGCGAAAGCAGCCATGCGCAAGCGTCATTGCGGTGCGTTCCCACGTTTTTTGAACTCGCATGGAACGGCCGCAGATGGAACAGGATCGCGCACCTTTGTCGGCGTCCACCAAGACACCGGCAACGCTCCGTGTGTGCTCCCGGCACTGCTTTCCGAGCAGCCCGATCATCTCTCTCAACGTTTCGAGTTGCTCG
>JBEKYG010000386.1:0-5488 GCA_049511215.1 Acidobacteriota bacterium
ATGGCGAACCCCTCGCTGAATCGATCCCAGATCAGGGCTTTTTCATCCGCGGGATTAAACTTGTGGATCTCGCCGAGGACCTGCCGGACCTGTCGGATGGACGCGGCTTCCATGCGGCCGCTGACGGGCTGAAACACCAGCACGCTGTTGTAACGAATATCTCGCATCGTGCCCATCACATTGATCAGGGCGCAAAGACCGCGTCCGAAGATGAGTCCCGCCAGCCCGGCCAGAAATGTCAGCGACATCGACTCGGCAAAGATCTGGAGCAGAATGCGGCGCGTCGTGGCGCCGATGGCTTTACAGACCCCTATCTCATGGGTATGTTCCCCGACCGAGAGCAGCATGATGTTCTGTCCAAGGGAATGCGCCTTCTGCTTTTGCGCTAGATTCTCCTTGTGTGTGGATCAAAGACGAATACCATCAACAAATCAGCCTGGAACATTCCTAGTTCTCGTCGCGGGTTGGTTGATCTCCGGAGGCCTACTGGTTACCTTCCAGCGTGTTCCTGATGGTAGTGAGCGCGTCCCGGAGATTTGAAACCGACCGGCCTACCACGACCTTTCGAACGATCGATCCCTTGACACCAGTCAGACCCATCTGCTCGGAACCCATGGCCATGATCAGATAGAAGCCGGGGTGCTTCGCGTCGTCACTCCCGCGGACACAGAAAGAGAGGTCCAACGCGGTTTCGAAGTAGTGGCTGGAATAAAGCTGCTTTTCGGCGATGGCATATGCTACTTGTTCGGCAGGGTTACCGCGCATGGTCACCACCTGCACGACACGCAGCGTCGGCTTCAATCCGAATTTCACCCTTGCCCAATAGAACGTGTCCTCGACGTTCGCGGGCTTCGCATTGGGATAGGCGAGAAGGTAATGGTAGAAATCCGGCAGATGCTCTGGCAAGGCTTTGGTGTAGCTGAGCATGTAGGCGAACTGCCGGGGTACCTCGGTCGGGTCATGCTTATCGTTATAAACCCCTAGGGCCTGATTGCCCTCGTGCTGGTAGGCGAGCAGACGCTGCAGTGCCGTCTTCTGTAGATGTTCTCGACGAACTCAGGTGGGATCCGGGGGTGAACGCCGCAGCCGTCGGGGCCACGGTCAAGGACGGCGTGGTGACGCTCGAGGGTACTGTGGATAGCTTCGCTGAAAAGTGGGCCGCCGAGAGGGCCGCAAAACGGTTGCCTGGTGTTAAAGCGCTCGCCGTCGCGCTCAAAGTCAAACTTCCCGGCTCCAGTGAGCGGACCGACGCGGACATCGCCCGGGCCGCAGAGAACGCTTTGAAGTGGGATGTTTTAATACCCCATGATCGAATCAAGGTAACCGCGGAGAAAGGCTTCCTCACTCTGGAAGGCGAGGTTGACTGGCAATTCCAGAAATCGGCTGCCGAGCGGGCGACGCTTCACCTGACGGGAGTGGCGGAAGATCATTTTCTGCACGGATTTTTCCGACCATTCGCATCGGACTTTGGAGTACGCGCTCTCGGCAGCGGCGGAGTACGATGCCGAGCTCACCCTGCTCCACGTACGGAATTCGGCATGAGCGAGAAACTCGGCTCCGTGCGCTACGCCGGTCAGCGACTTCAATATCTGGGTGGCGCGACTGGAGATGACAGCCAAATCAGCCCCGAGACTCGCCAAGTGATCGACGGCGAAGTCCAGCGCATCGCCACCGAGCAGTATGTGCGCGCTCAGGCTTTTCTAAGAGAGCATCGCGCGGCACTGGAGGCCTTGGCCCAACAACTCTTGAAGCAAGAAACGGTGGACGGCGGTGCGGTGAAGCAAGCATTAAGACAGGGAATCGGCTAACGGAGGTGCTAAGAACAGCACTCTTTCCAAAGAAATCCGGTTTGCCGCAGTGAAATAAAAAAACCAATGGAAGAATTACTGCCCCACACCAATCTGTCGCATTACCGCCTACGGGTGATGCGCGCTCACCTACAACGTGCCGGCGCTTATCATTGAACCGGCGCCTTTGACGTCGGCAGAGTTAGCCCGTGCGATCAGCGCGAAGGGGACTGATCTGAGACCCGGTTTCGCCGGGAAATAGCCAGGCTGGCCTGGCCGGCTCGGTCAAAAGACAACGTCCATCCTTGAATCAAATGTAACTGCAGATGTCAGAATTTAATGCAAAGAGCAAGAGAACAATGAAGGCGGCTTGTTTAGGGGGTTGATCCTATCAGCGCGGCGGATTGGAATCACAATTGCAATAAGAGAAGGTGACATTTGTGATGCCCAAACGGGCATCCTGTTTTGATCTATTGGGAAAATGTAATACTCTGAATGTCAGATCCTCGTCGGAAGAGGTGCTGCGAAATCCCTTTTCCTGGGACGGCCTTAAGCACGCGGTGAAGAACTAGGCGATTGTCATCGAGGATGCAACCGAACGAATGGGTTTTCTCACCACCAGGACTCTGCAGCCGGAGCCTGTTCCCCTGGACGTTAAAGTCGTTCTCATCGGGATGCCTGCGCTCTACCGTCTTCTCCTCGACTATGACGAGGATTTCGGGGGGCTCTTCAAGGTCAAGGCTGATTTCGACAGCCTGATGGATCGAACGGAAGAAAGCATCCGGGATTACGCGGTTCTTGTCAGCACGGTCTGCTCTGAAGGGAATCTGAAACACCTGGACAGCCAGGCGCTGGCCAAGGTTGTTGAGCATGGATCCCGGCTCGCTGAGGACCAGGAAAAACTCTCCACTCGCTTCGGCGAGATTGCTGATGTTGTCCGTGAAGCCAACCATTACGCTGCCCTGGAAGCTTCGCCGAATGTGACCGCGGCTCACATAAAAAAAGCGATTGACGAGAGGTTTTATCGATCCAGCCTGATTCAAGAAAGACTCAGAGAGATGACCCGGCGGGGCGCTCTGAAGATCGATGCCGAGGGTAAGAAAGTCGGTCAAGTAAACGGGCTTTCAGTAATTGACCTTGGAGATATTGCCTTCGGGCACCCGACCCGAATCACCGCCAGCGTTGGAGTGGGCCGGGAGGGATTGATTGATATCGAGCGTGAAGCCAAACTCGGCGGCCCGACTCATACCAAAGGTGTCTTGATCCTTGCTGGGTATCTGCTGGAGAAATTCGCCCAGAACAAACCGCTCAGCATTTCCGCGCGCCTGGTCTTTGAGCAGAGCCACTCTGGCGTAGAGGAAGACAGCGCATCGAGCACTGAACTGTATGCTATCCTGTCGGAACTGTCGGGCCTGCCCATCGAGCAAGGGATCGCAGTAACGGGATCCGTCAATCAGAAGGGCGAGGTTCAGGCTATCGGCGGCGTAAATGAAAAGATCGAAGGCTATTTCGAGGTATGTAAACCCAAGGGATTGACCGGGAGCCAGGGAGTTCTGATCCCCGAGGCAAACGAACAAAACCTCATGCTCAAAGAGGAGGTTTTGGAGGCCGTTAGAGACGGCAAGTTCCATGTTTGGACCACTAAGACCATTGATGAAGGGATCGAAATCCTGACGGGTGTCCGGGCCGGATCGAGAAAAGAGGACGGAACCTTCGAGGAAGGAACAGTCGGCGAGCGCGTGGATAAGCGCCTAAAGGAGCTGGCGCAGACGCTGGTCAGGTTCGGCAAAGACGAGGGAGAAAAGGAAAGAGAAAAAGAAGGGATTTCGCGTGCTAGAGCAGATGCCGATTGGCCGCGCGGCTTGTGACCTGCCGCGGATTCTTGATCAGGCACCCGCGTTATCCGATCCCGCTGATTTCAGGACCGGAGTGATAAAATGACAGTGGATCACAATTTGCCTGACCCCAGCGCAGCGTCATAGCCGTCCGTTGGACAAATCTGGGTGTAAAGGAACTCTCATTCCGGGAGGAACGAATTATGAAAGTACGCGAAGTGATGAATCGCAGAATCTTGAAAGTCGGTCCTGAGACTCCTCTGCGCCAAATCTTGCCGCTGTTGCTGCGTGCCCACTTAAATGATCTCGTAGTGGTCGACAATAAGGATAAATTGCTGGGCATTGTCACATACGGCGACCTGAGTCGCAGATTGCTTCCGACTGAACAGGAGCTCGTGGATCACGAAGAATATCTTACGAACCCCGAGCTGATGGAGGATCGTTTCGAAGACATCCTCAATGTCTCGGTCGATGAGGTTATGACGAAGCGGATAATAACCATTTCCACGGTTACTCTCGGCGGATTGTGTTGATTTGCTCTGTTCTCCCCATGACTTAGAAGATGCGCCGAAAAGCGAGTGTAGAGGCGTCGACGTTGGGTCAGGAAAGCAGCCGTAGAACATGAATCTATTACGCGAGGCTTATTAAAAGTATATGAACAGCACTCTTTCCAAGGAACAACTCCAGGCGATGAATGCCTACTGGCGCGCGGCGAACTATCTTTCCGTTGGTCAGATTTACCTATATGACAACCCCCTGCTGAAGAAGCCTCTGTCGCTCGAGCACATCAAACCGAGGCTGCTTGGGCACTGGGGTACCACGCCAGGGCTCAACTTCATCTACGTCCATCTCAACCGTGTTATCAAGGAGCAAGACCTCAACGTCATTTTCATCACCGGCCCTGGCCATGGCGGCCCGGCGCTGGTGGCCAATACTTATCTTGAAGGGACCTACAGCGAGTTCTACCCGGACATCTCACAAGATGCCGAGGGATTGAAAAGGCTTTTTAAGCAGTTTTCTTTCCCTGGCGGGATACCAAGCCATGTGGCGCCGGAGACACCAGGTTCCATACACGAGGGTGGAGAATTGGGCTACGCACTCAGCCATGCTTACGGTGCGGCATTTGACAACCCCGACCTAATTGTTGCTTGCGTAATCGGTGACGGCGAGGGTGAAACAGGCCCCCTCGCGACATCCTGGCACTCGAACAAGTTTCTCAATCCGATCCGCGACGGGGCAGTCCTGCCAATTTTGCATCTTAACGGTTACAAAATTGCCAACCCGACCGTGTTGGCGCGCATAAGCCGTGAGGAGTTGACGGACTTGTTCGTTGGCTACGGTTACGAACCTTTCTTCGTCGAAGGCTCCGAACCTGAGGCCATGCATGAGCTCATGTCGTCCACGCTGGACATGGTCATTGCCAAGATTAAAGCAATCCAGAACGAAGCCCGCACCACCGCTACCGTCAGGCGCCTTCCCTGGCCGATGATCATTCTTCAAAGCCCCAAGGGCTGGACGGGACCCAAAGAGGTTGATGGGTTGAAGACCGAAGGTTCCTGGCGCTCACACCAGGTGCCATTCGCTGAAATGGCGGAGAAGCCCGCACACGTCAAGCTGCTGGAAGAATGGATGAAAAGTTACAAACCCGAGGAGTTGTTTGATGAGCAAGGCAGACTTGCGCAGGAACTGGCCGAACTGGCTCCCAAAGGCGACCGGCGTATGGGCGCCAACCCCCACGCAAACGCTCACTTCAGGACACAGTTGACACTGAGGGTGATCGGTGCTATAGATGACACATGCAGCTGTGCGGGCGGGAGTTCGGCGCGGGGGTAATTGTCGAAATTGAGCGGATGTTGAATGACAATC
>JBEKYG010000387.1:0-5484 GCA_049511215.1 Acidobacteriota bacterium
GAGGCCGGTCGAACGCGCTTCGTCAGGCGGGGTCGAGGCATCGCCGGACTTCATCCGGGGTGTGCCGGGCTGCTTGGCCTTGTCCCTGATCCGCGCCATGACTGCCTGCTCGATGCGCGCGGCGTCGCTTTCGAACTTGGACAACTCCGGGATATCGGCTTCGAGCTTGCGGAGCATGAATACCGCGAGCGAACCGGGCTTCGTGATATCGGCGCGTGCGATGCCGGCCAGGGCTGAGGGCTGCAAGGGCACGAAGGATTTGGCGGCCGGTTCTTGGGTCGATTCGCTGTTCCGGCCGCGGCAGCCGATCAAGCACGCCGACGCGAGACAGACAGCCAGGAGCATACCTGCGGTAAAGCCTGATGCGCGTAACCACATGTGGAATCCTTTCCGTGAGACGATACCCTCACGAGTGTCAAATTGTTGTTCCCTCGTTCCTGGCCCTGATCGGCATTGGCTGCGGCCACATTATTGTGGTCCCACCGCCGCCATTACCTCACGCCGACGTACAGGTCACCTGCCCGCGGCATTGTGCTGCCGCCGCTCAGGATCGGGAAATCGTCGCGCGTGATGCCAAGGAGGAGAAAGGAACCTCGTCCGTCGGCGCTGCGCCCCACTCCTGTTATTCGATAGCGGGTGATGCCCTGGCCGGGCGCACCCGGCCGCAGCTCCAGGAAATCGTCCTCGATATCAAACGTCCCCGTGTCGTTCTGACGCATCGTTCTGCCGCCGCCGATCGCCGCGAACTGGCTCTGATACGTACCGTCGGCACGAAGCGTCATGGTATCGCCGGTTGCGATGCTGGCATCACCCCGGTAATTTCCGGCGGCGTCCACCCAGTTCGCCAGTGAGGTGCTCGAGGATCGCCATACGCCCACGATCTCCTGCCGCGCGAACAGCGGTTTGGATTGCCCCGTCCCGCCAGGAACTCTCACGCTGTCAAACAACGGCCGGAGCACGCGGTCCAAGGCCTGGTCCCAGCCGGTAAAGACGCCGAGAAATGGAGCGATCACGTCCCCATCCACGACTGCATACAGGAAGCCGGTAACCTCGGCATTGTTCTGCCGCAGGCGCATGGTGTTGCCGTCATAAAGCAGAGTGGCGCCCGTGCGCAGGCGCACGCGGACCGGGAGCGGGTGCATCGACGTGACGAAAACTCCGCCAACATGTTTGTTCCAGAGCGCCTGGAATGACTCCACGGGGTTTCCGGCGCTGCGCTCCGGCGCAAGGCTGATGATGCGAAACTCGTTTTTCTTCCCGAAGCCCAGATCTTCCACGCGCACCAGCGTGACGAGACCCGATATTTCGGTGCGGTTCCATCCAGCCGGCACGTCAAAGGTGAGCCTGGTGGCAGGGCTCAGGGGCCGCCCGACCGTGGATTGCTCCTTGGGCGCCGGCAGGGCGCGGCCCGGGACACTTCCAGGCTGGGCAGTCGCGCGCAGGCTGTCCAGGAAGGCCTGGATCGTCGCCTGACGGCGCCCGAGCGCAGCCCGGTCAGTTGCGACAATCAGCACGCTGAAATTGCGGGCTCCCGCCGAAAATACCATCAGATGAGCATAGGAAGAAGCACCCTGCTGCTTGACATTGGCGCCTCCTTCAAGGTACGTCAGCCCGGATGCGATTCGCCCGGCGGCGGGCGTAGGCGCCGCACCGGCGACGAAGCCATGCCGGACGATCGATTCCCATTCGCCTGCGAAGTCACGCATCGCGTCGCCGGAACTGGGCGTGCCGGCATAAACCCCAAACATGCAGTAGGTCCGGGTAGCCTGGTCTATGGCGGTATAGGTAATGGCAGTTTGGCTTTGGGAGACTTTCCAGCCCGCTGGAGGCGAGAACGATGCCAGGTCGAAAGTCTCGATTTGCGCCAGTGCCGGCGAGGCGGCGGCCGCCACTAGCAGCAGAAACAGCAAAGATACGGCGGAAATAAGGAATCGCTCAGCCTTCATATACGGTTGCTGCAAGTTGGACCACACAGGTGATCTGAACACGGCCCCATTCCTCCGCAACGATGGAATCATTTTGAGATTTCGTTTCTACCCGAGATGCATTTATTTTGCCGCTGAGTGCCCTTGGACGCAAGAGCTGATTCACAGCGACGAATTGACTAAGCGGTCAGAGCCTGACGCCAGATCCGCGAAGGAATCCGGACCGGTGGACAGCTGTGGGGAGCGAAGCCTTTAGCCAGGCCAGAGGATGGCTCAGGGTACGTGAGAGAAAACCACACCCTGTATACAAGAACCTTACATTCCAGATCTGGGGACATAATACTCATCTCCCAGCAACTCCGCGTACGGTTGAAAAGCGCGCTCCGGAAGAATGATCTTGCAGTGCTTACTGCGGATCTGGGAGATGAGTATTATGTCCCCAGATTCAGGCGACAATCCCACTGGAGGTCCGGCAGGCCACGGGTTTGCTGCCGAAACTGCGAGGTGGAGTTCGAGGTCCGAGGCGCTAAGGTGATTATGCGCAAATTGGCCGGGCAAGCGCGAAGAGGTGAGAGAGCGTTGTACGGCACTTGCGTGGCCGGGGTAGCGTCAAAATGAGCACGGACGAGATTTTGGCGGTCACGCGGGGCGCATAATGGCGGGCGTTCCACCACTCAAGAACCGACTTCCGCCCGGCAATTCGCTGCCTGCCCCGAGTTCTCCCCCGAATTCCCTGGGTTTCCTCCCCCCTTTGTCCTTGTGCTCCCGGATAGAAACGCTGATAAGAAAGATGCTGTCGTTTCCCAACCGAGCAACCTCAAGTCGGGACCAGCGATTTACGAACTTGCAGTTGTCCGAATAAGGGAGGACGCAGGATGTTCCGCAATCAGTGCGGGGCCACGAACGCCAATGGTTCCCGCTACTGCTCTGCTTGCGGCCGCACAATAACTTCACCGTCCTCAGGCGAGCCCGCTGGGCCCGCCACCGAGTTAGGACTGCCCTTGGGATCTGTCCTTGCCAACCGATATCGAATAGAGAGCGAGCTGGGCATCGGCGGTATGGGGCGTGTCTACCTGGCGGAGGATCAGAAACTGGGCATCCGTGTTGCCATTAAGGTGCCGCGCGAAGTCCCGAGCCGCGATCCGGGCTCTGTTAAGCGCCTCACTGCTGAAGCTAAGCACTCCATCCAGCTTGCCCATCCAAATGTCGTGGATTGTGAGAAGCCATCCCACCGCGTTCGGATCTCCCGTTCGTTTGAACTGGGTCGTTATCCGGTCACACAAGCGATGTGGGAATCGGTGATGGCCAGCAATCCGATCTATTTAAAAGGAAAAACTCGACCCGTTGAAAACGTCAGTTGGAATGATATCCAGGGATTTCTAAAGGAGCTTAACGACCGGCGGGATGGATATGCGTATCGCCTGCCGACGGAAGCCGAATGGGAGTATGCGGCTCGAGCCGGCACCACGGCTCCGCGCTACGGCGATCTCGATTCGATTGCATGGTTTAACAAAAACTCCGGCGAGGAAACCCATCCGGTCGGCGAGAAACTGCCGAACAAGTTTGGGCTGTATGACATGTTGGGCAATGTTATGGAATGGTGCCAGGACTGGTATGACAAGAAATACTATAAAAATAGTCCAGTCACCGATCCTATGGGTCCAACGGATGGTAAGTACCGTGTTGTTCGGGGTGGGACCTGTTACTACAGTTCGAGCTAGGCCCGCGTTTCCTTCCGCTGCAGGGGTGTCGCCTTCTACTGGGGCGGGCGCATCTTTGGCTTCCGTGTGTGCCGGGAGAAGCGGTGATCCCTTGATCCTTTTTCCTTTTACCTTTTCTTGGCGGGGCAGAGGGCCTTGGCCCTATGAGTTCTGCACAGAGGCACGGAAGAGAGCTTCCTCCTGATCGCAGCCAGTGAATTGTCCGTCTGCTCACGGGTGCTTTGGTCGCAAGGCATTTGTTTCGCTATTGCCTTGTCGAATCCTTCCTGGATCCGTTCCAGAGACCGCATCTTGCCCTCGTTCAGTGGCTGGATTTGGCACGCGCACAAACTTCAGAAAAGGCGCGAATGGCATGGTAACATAGGACCACAATGGCTCTTGAGTTCGAGTGGGCCAGGATAAGGCCAGGGCAAATCAGGCGAAGCATCAAGTTTCGCTTGAAGAAGCGCTCGCCGTCTTTGCCGATCCACTGGCCCGGATCTTCGATGACGAAGAGCATTCTACTGTCGAGCGGCGTGAGCTTATCATCGGATACTCGACCGAGCGTCGTATGATTGTGGTTTGCTTCACAACTCGCGGAACGAGAATCCGATTGTTCAGTGCTCGCAAAGCGACACGCATGGAACGCAAAGACTATGAAGAAAACGTCAGTTCGCAAAAAGGGCAAGATTAAGCGCGCTAACATGAAGGCGCAGTACCGCTTTGATTACAGCAAGGCGAAACCCAACCGTTTCGCCGCGAAGATGTCTGGATGTACCATAGCGGTCGTCCTGGACCCCGATGTGGCCTTGGTATTCAAGTCCTCGGAAGCTGTCAATGCGGTCCTGCGCTCGGTGATCTGCGCCATGCCAGCATCCAAACACGGCCAGGCGGGCTAAGGAGGCACTGTAGCTGGCGGGGGCTTCCCTGTCTTTTTTCCACGCGTGAGTGTAAGGTCTCTGAATGCGGCTGCCATAGCATAGCTTGATCGTTCGGCTTTCTATCAATGAAGCTGAGGATGGGATGGAATTTACCACACAATCCAACGGGTACGAAAAAACGGTCCTCTCTGATCTCCAAGGCGCCTGGAGTTTATTTCGCCAGTCCGTTGTGGATTCAGGCGGCTTTAAAAACGGGGATCGGGTTCTCTTTCATACGGATGAAGCGATGAGTTGGGAGACCGTTCGAAATCTCAGTCGAATGCCCCCTCTCCTTCTGATCATTCGCAATTTGTGCGTTCAAGGTGCGGCGTCGGAAGAAATTATGCAATGTCTGGAAGACATTACGAACATTCTTGAAGAGACGCTTCAAACATTTCCCGACTAATTGAGCATTCAGCCTCTCAAAACGCCAGTATCAAATTGGGCGGCCGCATATTGATCGCAAATGGCGATGAAGGATCAGAATCGTTGACGGCGAGCCGCTACGTTCTGAGCACTGGAGACACCGGGGTGTTGGATGAATCCGTTGACTTTATTGAAGGCCGCCAGGTAAAAGCGGAGGAGGACTCATATTACGATCTGCCCGGCCGGTCTGAAGAAGTCGCCAGTTTGTATGAACATTGCGTCCGATCCATCCTGAGAGGTCTCCGCATGGGTGAGCACGGCCTGCCCCTGATGGGTTCCGGTGACTGGAATGACGGCATGAACTTGGTGGGTGAACACGGCAAAGGCGAAAGCGTCTGGCTGGGATGCTTCCTTTATGAAGTGCTCACACGGTTTGCGGAGGTTGCCCGCGGGCAGGGCGACAGTCCCTTCGCCGAATATTGCCAGTGGGAGGCGGCGGGCGTGCGTCAGCACATCGAGCAGAACGGCTGTGCCCATGGTGGCGACTGTTTCAGGCCTAGCGCCGGCGCACTC
>JBEKYG010000388.1:0-5484 GCA_049511215.1 Acidobacteriota bacterium
TTGCTATAATAGCGTCGCCGATGAGTTAATATGCGCAGGTAGTGCTGCTTATTCCGATAGAGTGTTTTGCAGCCCCACGAAGCATCTGCGAGGATCTCATGGCAGTTTTCCCATGTAGCTTCTTACCCATACTTCTCTCCTTTCTGCTGCGGCAGGGGATGGTTCAGGATCAGGTTCAAGCCCAGTTTTATGAGGCGATGGCGGCAGCGTCTTCCGACGGGCTGCCGGCACTGGTGCGCAAGCTCGACACTATCGCCGGCGCATCTCCATCCTCGTCGTTTACTCCTTACGTGCATGAAACTATCCATGCAATCGCGCTTCTCCACCCTGGAACCGTCGCCGACCAGGCCGCGCGACTGCAGGCGCTCAAGACACAGGGCGCCGGCAATCCCGATCTGGCGAGAGTCGTGAAGCGCATTGAGATCCTGCAGGCTTACTATTCGGCGGCCACCCGCGGCCACCCGGAAAGCGCAACCGCCGCGCTCACGGATCCTGTCTTTGAAGGATCTTTACTCGGAGCGCAGGCACTCGCCGACGCCGCCCTGCGCGCAAAAGATTACAATCGAGCCGAAACGCTGGCTCAGCAAATCATTGAAGCTGATCCTTACTCACCGTTGCTTGCGAACGCTCACGTGATTCTTGGATTAAGCGCCGCGTTCCGCGGCGACGCCAAAGCCGCGGTGCGGCATTTCCAGCACGCACTCGCTGTCTCCCCACTGCCGACCATCTATGGCAATGTCCAGGATTATGTTCTGGCGATCTACCGTTTCGCCCGATCTTCGCCGCTTGCCGTTGGCGATTTCTATGATGAGATTTCCTCGGCACGCCTCGTGGGCACCTCCGGGCTCAAGGATCCGCAGGCACTGGTCTTCAATGACGGGAAGTTCAATCTCCTGGACAAGGAGCAGATCTTAACGGTCTCGCCGGAGGGCAAGGTTTTCGAAACCAGGACAGGACGCAAGTTGGTGGACATGGCTTCGGTTGCTGCCGGAAAACTTTATTCTCTGACCGAAGATGGTATTGACCTGGCAACCGGTAACCTGAGAACGCTGTCCGTGAGCGTCGACGGGACCCCAAGACCGCTCAAGAGACTTCGTTCGCTGGCCGTCGATGGCAGGGGAGATGTCTATCTTCTCGACCAGGATGTGGGCCTTCTTCGCGGCAGCCCGACCGAAGGCGGCGCGCTTGCGCTGACGTCCCTTGCCCCAATAAAAGGCCGTCTCATCAGGATCGACAGCCGCGGGTATCTATATGTTCTGGCCGCTGACGGGAAGAGTATTCAAATCCTTTCCCGGGAGGGTAAGCAGTTAACCGGCGTCACTCCCGCTCCTACCGCGGGGAAAGAGACTGCCATCGAGTATTTCGCACTGGACTCGCTGAATCATCTTTATGTCCTCAACACCACCTTGGTGCTCTTGCTGATTCCTGATGCAAATTCCATTCAGATATTCTCCATGAATGATGGGAGTGGCAGTTTGGATGCACAGCGCGTAAGCACGATTCCTCTGGAGCCGAAACCGCAATACAAGAACCTCAAGGTCCTGGGAATTACCGCGTCCGGAGAAATCGTCGCCACGGGCAAGAATGAAGATACTTGGGTGTATATCCGTTGAGACAACTACTGATTTGCAGCATTCTGATCGCCATTCTGAGCGCCCCGGCGCGTTCCGGCCAGGCTTCGGCTCCGGCGGCACAGGATGTCGGAAGAATGGCGCAAACTTTGAGGGAGGCTACGGACCTTCAATCAGCGCAGCCTCAAGCCGTGGCGCAAAAACTGGATCCGCTGTTGGCCGAACTGCGTCAATTGCGCGAAAGCGGAACGCTGACGCAGGCAACCTCCAGGATTTATCAGGATGCGCTCCTGCTTTCAGTCCGCACCCAAGTCATGCTGCTTGCACCCGAGCCGGCGATCAACGCCGCATTCCGCGAACTTCTGGTTGCCAATCCCAAAATCGATGAGAGCATCTTCAATCCGCGGGAAAAGCTCCTGTTGGATACCATCCGGTCGTCAGAAGGGGGACGCCTCGAAATGCAAACCACGCCTCCGGGAGCAACGATCTCCTATCTTGGAGTGGAACTGGGTAAGACGCCTTTGGATATTCCGCTGATAGCCGGATCCTATCGCCTGCAAATGCATCTGCAGGGCTATCTCGACCAGGAATTTGAAGCGTTGATCCATCCCTCAGAGATTCTGAAAGGCGCGCGCGCCTTGCGCCGGCGCACGGTCGAGATTCCCGTTTCCATCAACGCTCCCGCAACCACGGTCATTCTCAACGGCGTGACCCTGGGAGTAAGCCAAGCCTACAGCAGCTGGCTGGCATCCCTCCCCACGGACAGACAGTCGGAGTTGGCATCGCTCATTCAGCAGTGGAAAATGGACCAGGCTGCAGCCAGCTTCTTCAGGCTTGCCGCGGTTCCGGTCGGCGAACCGGTCAAAATCGAGTTTCAAGCCGCCTGCTATGAGCCACTCACGGTGCAGCTGGCGGTGCCGGAGCAGGATGTGGATTGGACGCACCCGACGCTCGTGCGTCCTGAGCTGCGCCGCGTCGAGCTGAAGACAGAAACAGGCTTCCTGGAGGTGTCTTCCACGCCGCCGGGAGCCGAGGTCTGGCTCGACGGGACCCTGCAAGGCCAGACTCCGCTGCGGAAGGATGTCTGCGTCGGCACTCACCGCATCCACGTTGTGCATCGTTCGGGCCAGTATGTGCAAGAAGTCAATGTGCGCCCCGGGCAGGCTGCCAGAGTCAGCGGCGAGTTGAGGCCCACCATCGCTTTTCTCGGCATCTACTCGCAAAACCCGCAGAACAACCAACTGACCCCGGTGAGTGCCGATTGGGATACCGTCGCCAGGAGGATCGGCGTGCGCAGCTCGGCATTCGTCGACCCGGTCATAACGGCTGAAGAGATCAACTCACTGCGCAAAAAAGAAATCCTTCCGGTTGAGAAGCTTCTTCAGGACGGGCTGAGCGCGGCGGATACCGACATGCTGCTCAAGAGGATCTCCGGCGACGTCCTGCGGGTCGACCTGCTTCTTGTGGGTCTGCGCGCGGGAAACAGGTATAGTTTTCGGCTCTACAACGCAATTCATCCGATCCCTGATTTGATAGAACTCCCCAGTCTGGACGAGGCCTCACTCGACTTTCTCATCTCCCAGCTCAATAAGGCGGAGAGGATCGGTGAGCGCCTTCAGGTGGTCGATCTCGGCGTTGAGCTGATCGATTCGCCAAAGGGGCTTATGGTCTTGAATCTATCTTCTGCTGTTGCCGGTGGAAATCCAATGCTCGCACCGGGCGCGATCATCAAGACTATCGATCAAAGGCCCATGGTCGTGCAGGAGCTTCAAGGTTACCTGCGATCTAAGAAAGCGGGACAATCCATCACATTGGAGGTCCAGGGAAGCAAGGAGACCGTGACGAAGGTCCCAATCACCCTGCGCCTGTCGGGCGCCGAATATCCCTGGGGCACTCCGGATGGGTTTTCCAATTCGGTGCTGGCCATGCTTCAGCACCTTGTCGATCGGGATCCGCTCTCCGACGAAGCGAAATATGCCAGCCTAAGCCTCGCACGCGGGCTGATGAAGCAGAAGGAATGGAAGCTGGCACTCGATTATCTGTCGCAGACCAGGCTCGAGCCGAACAGGTCGGGTGTCTGTGCTGGCACGGTTCTGTATTATCAGGGGCGGTGCTATGAGGAAATCGGTGATCGCACCCAAGCGGAAAGCTATTACACCCGTGCGAAGGAATTTGCAGAGGCCACGCTGGGAACGCCAGACGGCCTTTCGGTGCGGACTCTCGCCGAACAGCGCATCCAAGCCCTGAAGAAGCTCAACAAATAGTCCCCGCATCGGCGATTCGAGATTCGAGATTCGAGATTCGAGATTTTGGAATTTCGAATCTCGAATTTCGAATCTCGAATTTAAGTTCTGTGCTTTGAGCGCGCCGTAGAAAACGATTTTTTCGTCGGAGATGTACTGCTCGCGCACCGACTCCCAATCAAAGTCCCTGGTTCCTTTCGGCAGCGGGTTGATTCTGACTGCGACGATGGCGGAGGAGCATTTGCCGCCGTTGTGGTCATAGTTTTCGTGGAAGCGGTATTCAGCCGAGACCTTAGCCGGGCACGATGCATCCGCGGTCTGCGGCAGGTCCGGTGACGAGATCTGGAACTGGGGAACTATCATGCGGAGCGGCCCCGCGCCGATCACCCTGCCTGTCTCCGAATCGAGTTTCGCCTTCTCCAGGCTTTTGCCGTTTTCCTCGAACGCGAGGATGATGTTCACGCTCGGCAGCTTCTTCTGCTCGTCCAGTTCAGGCGCATTGTAGTTCACCCATCCACAAGAGCCGAGGTCCTTTTTGCTCAAACGCATCACCGGGGCGCCCTGCGGCCAGGCCTTTTTCAGCTCGTCGATGGTGAAGGTCTTTTCGTAACCGTCGAGAGCAATGAAATCCACGCTGCCGGCGGCATCGGAGATACCAATGGCTTGCAGCATCTCGTATGCCTTGTTGCCTCGGTACTCGTTATAGGAATCGCCCGACCTGCTCTTCGTGGTGTTGACCAGAACGATCGCGCTGATCACGGGAGACATATTTCTCAGTTCAGCAGCTGTGTAGACCCTGTAGGGCGCGATGCGTGCGGACGGGTTGCTGGCAGCATCGCTCGGGTTTGTCCCTTTCAGAAACTCCGCTTCGTTGGAAAAACCGTCGCCGTCGGAATCCTTGCCGGCGAGCGCCCGCACCGCGTTGACGCCGCGTCCGGCTGCGAGGTAATCCGCGCCGTATCGGTTCAACGTTTCTTTTATGTCACGCTTTTTATCCACGTGCATCACATGGCAGTAGTCGCAGTGATTCTCCCTGCGGGATGTTCCAGGTTTGGCGGAATCCGGCACTTCGCCGCTGCGGTGGCACGTAGCACAGGAGTCCATGGGGGTTCCTTTGAGTTGCGGGTATGCGGTGAGCAGCGCGTTGACGTCGCTGTCGTCAGCGTGCCCCTTGTAAGCTGAATGAGCCAAACCCATCCATACAATCGCGCACGCCAGAAGTATGAACACCCGAACTATTCTGCGTGGGATCCACATATTCAACGCCCTCCTGCTGGAGGGGCCAAACTATCACCCAATGCCCAAAGGGTCAAGCCACACTCATGCGCGGCCTCGCCGGTCCGGTTCCTGCTTGTTTCAGGCAAACCGCTCCATGAGCCGATTGCTCGCTACGGACCGATTGCGACGAACACTCGGGATGAGATCGACCAGGCTCTCAGGGACTTTCGCAACGGCACATTCGCCCAACGCTAGTCTGACAGCACGTCGGCGTATTCAGGCGTCTTGTCAAATTCGGCCTTAGCGAACGGGCAGTTTGGGACAATCCTCAAATGATGCTCCCTGGCATAGGCAACTCCTGCCTGGATCAGTTGCTTGCCCACGCCCTTGCCTTTCAGCACTGCGGATACCTCAGTGTGGTCAATGGTAATTTTCGATGGCCCGGCCTCCTC
>JBEKYG010000389.1:0-5481 GCA_049511215.1 Acidobacteriota bacterium
TGCGATCCTTGGCCAGCGCCTTGCGCACGATGCTCTCCAGCTCGAGCGGCACATCGTCGCGAAGCGCGCTCAACGGCCGCGCTTCAGTGACCAATGTTGCTTGTAACGCATCGGGCACAGTATTACCGCTGAACGGTCGGATCCCGGCCACCGACTCATATAGCACTACGCCCAATGAAAAAAGGTCCGTCCGCACATCGAGCGATTCACCACGAATTTGTTCAGGAGACATGTATCCAGCTGTGCCAGAAAGCCCAGTGGTGCTCTTTCGCTCTTTTTGCGCGCCGTGTTCCTCGCCATCGCTTACCGGAATTGGAATCTTCAGAGCCAACCCGAAATCCAGGATTTTTGCCTCGCCGGCGCTGCTGATCATGATGTTCGTGGATTTAAGATCGCGATGGATGCGCCGTTTGGCATGCGCGGCCTTCAGTCCCTGGGCGACCTGGATGGCCACCCCCAAAGCAGCGACAATCTCGAGCGGCCCCTTATCGATCCTTCGTGCCAGGGTCTCGCCCTCGACAAATTCCATTGCGATGTAGGGCGCTTCGGCATCCTCTGCCAATTCATAGATGGTCGCAATTTGCGGGCAATTCAAATCGGCTGCGGCACGGGCTTCTTCATAAAGTTGATTGCGCGCAACTTGATCCTGGAACGCCGCCGGCAGAACAAACTTGAGAGCGACAGTGCGGCCGAGCTGAAGGTCCTCGGCCCGGTAAACCTCTCCCAGCCCTCCGACACCAATCAGCACGCCGATGCGATAATGATTAATCACCCGGCCCGTAAGCACACAGATCCTCCTGAAAGCCTAGCTGGGGATAGCTGGCTGATTCGCCTGCATTCTATGCCAAGATAAAACACCAGCCAAATGCGATCTTCCTCCCTCTTCCGGCTGGCGCGGGATTTTGGGGACAGGCGGTTCGACTTTTTGGTGAGGACAGGGCCATGAATGCAAAAAGCCAGAAGCTGAGGTGCGGAACTTCTCCGCACTTCCGGCTTCTGGCTTTTTCAGCTCTCAGTCGATCGCCTCTAGTAGTTCTTTGCCGGTAGCGGCACCACCATGAACGATTGCGGCTTTCCGATCAGGGTAACCGTGTCGCCGGTCATCTTGCCGAGCGTCGCGGTATAACGGCCCGGTTCAACCGCAGGGCCGCCACGGCCGCCGAAACCGATCGCAGCCGCGGGACCGCCGCCGGCACCGCCACGACCAGCCTGAGCACCACCTGCGGCCCCGGCACCCGCCCCCGCAGCACCACCCGCGGCACCAGCGCCCGCGCCAGCCCCTGCGCCACCGGCACCGCCGCCGCGGCCGCCGAATCCACCGGCGCCACCCTGTCCGGCTGCCGGCGCTGCCATGTCGCCGCGCAGATTCCAGGCAACACGATGGATGCCGGCGGTCTTCGGGAGTTCCTGAGGCGCCGCCTGGCGGTTCTCGTTCGGGAGTTGATCGAGCCGGCGCACCTGCTTGCCGGACTCATCGGTGATCGTCACCACCAGCTTGGTGTCGGCCGGCAGCGCCTGGCTCAAAGAGTAAGTGAACACCGCCCCCATTGGCGGATTCGGCGTCACTTCATTGCCCCACGCGGCACGCTCATAGCTGTGCTCGGCATATTGATAGGCAGCGCGTAGCGGGTACATCTCCGCCTCCTGGCTGAGCGCCTGGGGGCTCACCTCACGGAGTGCGCTGAAGTCATCCAGAACATAGAAGCCACGGCCGAATGTGGCGATCGCAAGGTCGTTCTCACGCTTTTGAATCGCCAGATCACGCACCTGGCACGTCGGCAGGCCGCCTTTGAGCTGCACCCAATGATTGCCGCCGTCGACTGTGAAGAACAGCCCGAACTCGGTCCCCACGAATAACAAATTGCCGTTGATGTGGTCCTGAACCACCGACCAGACATCGTACCGGTCCGGAAGATCGCCGGCGATGGACGTAAACGTCTGACCGTGGTCGGTGCTCTTCATCAAGTACGGCTTGAAGTCGCCCTTCTGCCAATTGTTGAGCGCGACGAAGACGACATTGGCATCGCGCGGCGACGCGAACACGTCGGTCAGGTATGTGCCTTCGGGCACGTCGGCGAACCTGTCGGTCTTGCGCCAGTTATTGCCTCCGTCCTCGGACACCTGCAACAAACCGTCATCGGTCCCGACATAGAGGAGACCTTCATAGACAGGCGACTCGTCGATGCTGACGATCGTACTCAGCCGCGTGGTGGCCTGGTTATAGGAGACCGAGTCCGTCGGCCACACCTTGCCCATGATGGGAATGGTCTTGGGATCGAGGTTGCGTGTCAGGTCGCCGCTCACCGGCGTCCAGTGATCGCCGCGATCGTCGGTGCGATATAGACGATTGCTGCCCCAGTAAAGCCGGGTCGGCGAATGCGGGCTGATGATGTACGGACAATCCCAGTTGGTCCGGTCGCCACCGCCGCGCCCACCTCGTCCTCCCTGTCCGCCCGCGCCACCTGCGCCGCCTGTGCCACCCGTGGCACCCGGACCCCCTGCTGTCGCGTTCGGTTCAGCCGGCGGGCGGGGCCGAATCGGTCTCGAAACTCCGGTGCGAAGATCCAACCGGGTGATGCTGCCTTCTTGCGAGGTGGCGTAGATGATGTCCGGATCTTCCGGATCTATGCGCGACTGGAAGCCATCGCCGCCGCCGACGATGAACCAATCGCTCGTTCGGATCCCGATGCTGTTGATCGTGCGCGACGGCCCGCACATCGAGTTGTTGTCTTGCGCGCCCCCGCAGACCTTATAAAAAGGCTTCTGGTTGTCGACGGCAACGCGGTAGAACTGCGTCACCGGCAAGTTGTCGAAGTGCCGGTAGTGCTTGCCGTCATCGTAGGTCTCATAGGCGCCGCCGTCATTGCCGACCATGTAGTGGTTGCGATCGGTCAGATCGCACCACACTGCGTGGAAATCGACGTGCACGCTGCCATAAGCACTCTCATTATAGTCAATCGGCAGCTGCTTCCAGGTCTTGCCGCCGTCCTCGCTGCGATCCAGATTGGTGTTGGCGGACCAGATCGTATCGGGCCGGACAGGGTCCACAAAGAGCTCGTGATAGTACCCCGGATCTCCGCCCCGGTACCAATCGTCCCCGCCACCCGGACCGCCACCGGCGAAGCCTCCGCCACCCCGTCCTCCGCCGGTCGAATGTCCAAAGCGCGCCCAAGTGGCGCCGGCGTCATCGGACCGGTAGAAGCCGGACTCTTCCCGCTTGGCATTGCACAGCGCATAAACCCGAGTCGGTTTAGCCTTAGGATCAACACCCAGGGCGATTCGGCCCATGTCGCCTTTCGGCAGGCCGCCCGCGAGCTTTGTCCACGTCCCGCCCGCGTTGGTCGATTTGTAAATGGCGCTTTCCGGGCCGCCGCCGATAAATTGGCCGACTCCGCGCCGGCGTTGCCAGGTCGACGCATAGAGAACATCGGGATTGTACGGGTCCAGGACCACTTCATTGGCGCCCGTGTCGGCGCTGACGGTGAGCACGGCCTTCCAGGTCTTGCCGCCGTCGGTAGTTTTATAGACGCCGCGGTCGCCGCCCGCCGACCAGAGCGGGCCCTGCGCGGCCACGTAAACGACGTCGGAGTTCCTCGGATCGATCTTGATGTTGCCGATGTGCTCGGACTTCTCGAGTCCCATGCGCGCCCAGGTCTTGCCGGCGTCGGTTGATTTGTAAACCCCGTCGCCGAACATCGCGGCGCGAGGGTTCGAGTTCTCGCCCGTGCCGAGCCACACGACATTGGAATTCTTCGGATCGACGACCACGCAGGACAGGTTGAATGACCCGCCATCATCAAACACCGGCGTGAAGGTGAGACCTCGGTTCTCGCTCTTCCAGAGTCCGCCGGCTGCTGTCGCAACGTAATAGACGTCGGGATTCTTTGGATCGACTGTGATGTCAGCCACGCGCCCCGTCGTCAGACTGGGGCCGAGGCTTCTCAGCTGCATGCCTTTAAAAAAGTCTGCGGTCAGCCGGTCGGAACCCGCGGGCGCCTGGCCCGCGCCGACGGCAGCCGCCGCCAGGAACACCAGGAAAGGAACCACGACCATTGCTCGTCTCATAGGATTCTCCCCAAGGAAAGATGCGCATTTCTATCCCGAGAGCATCTGAGAAGCAAGCAAAATTTGGCCGTGCTGACCCTTATGCAGGCTCAAACTAAAGAGGCAGTTTTCGATCGATCGGCTACTGCTTCAGCGCAGCCAGGATCGCCGGGGACAGTTTGTCCGCATTTGCGAGCAACAGGCTTACCTGCCACCTCTGTTCGGTCGAAAGGGAAGCACTGAAACCCGGCATGCCGGTCAAGCGGATGCCATTGGTTACCTTCCAAAAAGTTTGCCCCGGCGGATCGTCGGTGACCGTCATGATGAAAAGTTGGGGCGGTCCGGGATACATTCCCTTGGCCGCAGCCGTGGAGGGGTGATCGGGCAGACCGTGACAGAAGGCGCAGTTCTCACGATAGATCCGGCCTCCCGCCGCCAGATTTGCCTCGTCGGCGGCGATGGGCACCGTGGTCGGCATCTCCTTGGCGATCCGTGCATGCAGCGCGGTCTCGGCGAGGAATCTTTCAAAAGGCAGCGGTGGCGCCGAAGTGGCCACCGGCATGCGGCCGGCGCGTATGTAAAGGTACGCCGAAACCGGGAGTACCACCAAACAAAGAACGAAACCCGCGATGAACCTTCGCAATTCTTCCTCCAATAAGATATTGGGTTACAATCCCATTTCCTGATTTCCCGATACTTGCTCAGGTTAAGCAGCGGGCGCCGAAATGAGGTGGGCGCTCTTGGCCGGCTGGGCAAGATTGATGCGAGCCTTGTTGATAGGAATGCGCTTAACCGTAAGGATGGTGCGTCTTGCCAAGGATAACTCCTTGTACCCTATTCACTTGGATCAGAGCATAGCATATCGGTGGACATCGTCAAGCGACGACGGGCCGCTGACGCCTCTTGCGGGATGCGCTGCTATTGTCCTATAGCCGTTTCGCCATTCAAATCGGAATTGCTCGTCAGCTTCCAGCGAGTCTGAGAGCAGAGTTCTTCATCCGGTCGGATACGACGTCCGAGGGCCCCAAGATTTCAGGCAGGGGCTCGCGTCTACGATTAGGCCTATGCTAGAATATCTAATTAGGGGTATGCACTTGACTCTTGTGACCCCAATATCTTGTACATCAAGGCTTGCGCCGGCAAGGGACACCACCAAGGCACGCCCCAACGCATCGCCCAGGCCTCTTGACAAGGGCAAAGGAATCCCTCCAGCCAGCGCAGGCGCCACAGATACTCGCCGCAGGCTTTCCTCTTGCCAAACCACTCCTCGAACTCCAGGATGGTCTTGGGTATTCGGACACAACATCTGGGGGTCACAAGAGTCAAGTGCATACCCCTATATCTAATTACGATAGGGGAACCACATGAGCTTCCGTCGATTTACGCTTGTGCTCATGTTGTGTTCATCGGCTGCGTATACCTGTGTACAGTCCGATC
>JBEKYG010000390.1:0-5471 GCA_049511215.1 Acidobacteriota bacterium
GCGTGGTCACCATCACAAAACAGTAAGCCAGGCGCATGAACTTCACTTCAAGGCCGCCAGCGCTGTCCTGGCGCCCAGCAAGTCCGGGCTGATTTCGACCGCCTGCGCAAGTTCCGCCTTCGCCTTGGCCGTGTCACCGAGACCCAGGTACCCGAGGCCGATCATGTAATGCGCATTGGCCGACCGGAGGCGCGGTGACTGTCCTGCGCCACCTCTGCCGCCGCGGCCGGCTTCCGCGGGCGCCGGCTGCTTGAGCACGAGTTGGCCGGAGTCCACCAGGCTCTGGAACATTGCCTTGGCCTTGTCGGCCTGGCCGAGCTGCTGAAGGCAAAGCGCCTGGTAGTAGGATTGAGTCCCGCCTGCTGTGACAGGACCGCCGCCTGCCATGCCGCCACGCCGGCCCCCGCCGGACTGCTCTGGAACTGTCGCCCGGTTCCAGGACTCGGTGGCCTTGGCGCGGTCGCCCAGGCCTTCGTAGGCAAGCCCTGTCAGGTAGGCAACCTCGGCGTTGCGCGCTCCGCCTCCGCCAAACCCACGCGAGGGCAGGTTGTCGGGCACCGTGACCGCCGTCTGCAAATCGACGAGCGCCTCCTGGTACCGCTTGGCGGCGATGTTCTGCTGTCCGCGAAGGATGTGGGCGTTCGTCCATTGGTCGCTCACGTTGAGGTTGGCGCCCTCCGCAACCGCGAACTTCCGGCCGGTCATCATCTTGATGGCGTCGTCGTACTTGCCCGCCGCCACCTTGAGCGCGACAGCGCGGTTTTGAGCGTCATCGCGTTGTGCGACCACATCCTGATTCTTCTCGAACAGCGGCAGGCGCTTCTCAATGGGAGTGCCGGCCTGCTCGTAGAGTTCATCCAACTCGGCGAAATGGATGGCGTACTTAGGCTCGAGCGAGACCGCTTTCTCCAGCTCCGCGATGGCCCGGTTGAGGTCGCCCGTGGGCTTCTGGTGTGCATAGGCCGTCGCCAGGTTGCGATGGACGATGGAGAAGGAGGGGTCGATCGCGGCAGAGGTTTCCCAAAGCTTGGCGGCCTCCTCCGGCTGCCAGTCGTACAACAGATTGCCCAGGTAGTAGGGCGCGCGAGCATCGCGAGGATTCGCCTTCATGGCTGTCCGAAGCACGTCAATAGCCTCGTTTTGGAAGGGGAAGACGTAGTCCGGAGGCATGGTCGTGGCCAGCTTGTAGTACTCGGACGCCTTCGCCGCCTGGCCCAGCTTCTCCGCAAAGTAGCCCAGATAGTAGTAGGCCATTGGGTGGATCTTGGACTTGTCGGGGGCGGCGACGGTCATTTGCAGGAGCACGTCCGTGCCGTCCTGCCACAAGCCGGCGTCGAGGTACTCGGCGGCTGTCTCCTGAGCCGTTTGCGGATGATCCATCATGGTAGAGGCGAGAGTCTTCGCCGCCACGGGGTCCTTCGAGGCAAGCCAGCGTTCCGCCATGGACCGCACGTCGAGCGGATCGATCCTGTGCGCCGCCGTCGCCAACAGCTGGAGCGCCTCCTTGGAGCGCCCCGTGCGCCGCAATACCGCGGCCTTCAGGTTCTGCGCCCGGATGTTCAGGGCATTGGAGTCGATCGAGCGGTCAACGAAATCGAGAGCGGCAGTCATGTCGCCGCGCGAGGCCGCGATCTCGGCCAGCGAATAGTAGCCGGAGGCCTTCCAGGCCTGGCCCCAGGTAGCCTTGTAGAAGTTCGTATAGGCTTCGTCGGTCTTGCCCTGTGCCTTCAGCGTGGCTCCCAGGTAGTAGATCGCCTCAACATCCTTCGGATCGGTGAACTGGGCCGTGACGCGCGCGATGGCCGCGCGCAGGTACTTCTCGGCCTCCGCGTACTTCGCCTTGGTGTAGGCGGTAATGCCAAGGACGGTGTTCACGCGGGAGTCGCCCGGATCGCGGCGGAGAGCTTCTTCCCAATAAGGCATGGGATCGTTGACCGGATCGTGGAACTGCTGGGCACGGAGACCGATCAGATAGAGTTCCTCGCTGGTCTTGACATCCGCCGGCGCCGGCGGGTTGGTTACACCGGGCGGGGCCTGCTCTGGCGTCAAACGGATGGGCGAATAGGAGACCAGCTCCCGGCCGCCGTCCGAAATCGAAGCGACCAGATCGTGCTCGTCGATGCCGGCCGGGACGGGGACCTGCTTGGTGTAGGGTTTGCCCGGGTTGATGGCCACCGTCTCCCGGAGCAGGACCTTCTGTCCCGCCCTGAGCGTGACCGTCGCCGCCGCATGGGCCGAGGTGGTGTAGAAGCCCATCTTGGCGTTTCCATTGGCCACGTCGAGGTTCACGGCCGCATCCAGATTGGCCTGCTTCACGCCGCCGATGTCCCGGAATGGGTACCAACTCATCGAGAACGAGCGCCCCTCGTAGGGCTGCAGCCAGCTATAGTCGGGCTGGTTGTCCGAGTAGGCTCCGGCCATGAGTTCGATGTAGGGACCGTCCGAGTCGGTAAGATTGGCGTCCCAGTTGCGGGCGCCGGCATCCGTGCCCCACTCAAAGAATTTCTTGCCCGGCACGATGTTGTGGTCGGCGATGCTCATGGTTCCCGCCTGCTTGCCGTGGTCATAGCCGGCGAAGAAATCGTCCTGGTAGTTCCAGGCAAACACTGAGACCGAGGAAGGGTGGTTCTTCCACCAACTGATGTCGACACCCTCCTCGTTGATCGGCCATTTGGTGAACACGCGCTTGAAGTGGCCGGTGCCGAGCTGCGTGCTGGGCGGGAAGATGACCTGGTACTGGTCGTTCACGTGAACCGCCACGTTGGCGAAGCACAGCATGGTGTTCACTACAGGAGTGCGGTTCAAGATTCGCACCGACGCCTCCAGGTAGGCTTTGCCCGGCTTGATCGTGTAGCCAACCGCCCAGCGCATGCGCTGGCGCACTTCCAGCTCGCCAACCCAGACGGTCTTGCTGCCGTCCGCGTTCTCTTCCACGCTGTACTGCACGGGAAGGAAGGTGGTGGCCCGGTGGTGGTGGTTGATGTTCCACTCCACGCCGCCGGAAACCCAGGCCCCGATGATGCTGATCAGCGCAGGCTTGATGACATGCTGGCGGTAAATGAAGTTGTAGTTGTTGGTCTTGTCCAGACCTTCGAAGATGCGGCCGCCAATCTCCGGGAGGATGCCGATGCGGAGGTACTCATTCTCAAGGTAGACGATCTTGTAAGTCTTGTCCGCCTTCTTGCCCGTGAGAACGTCGTACATGGGATAGGGATAGATCGGCGCCTGGGCTCCCTGAGACTGCCGCCCGAAGTAGAACATCGGGTTAGGCTCCGGGGCTCCGACCAGGTAGGTCGGGATGACAATGCTCGTCTCCCAGACCTTCACCGCCGGAGATTGCCGGCCCATTTGGGCAAAGGTGGCGAGTGCCAGGAACATCGAGGCCACGAATACGACGAAACCGGTCGCAAGGGTTTTCGTTTGCATATGCCGTCTCCTAATGAGGATTAGATAATATTGTGACATTGATGCCCTGCTGTAGAAGCCTGGAGCGCTGTAATACACCATCCCCAACGGCCCCCATATTAGGCGATGTTTGATGGATCAACACGCGGCCCCTGAAAGGGTCGAACAGTGATAGCCCAGGGCGCAAGCCCTGGGGGATGGGCGAGGTCCGAGTTAAGCCCTGTAAGGGCGATACAGACTGTTTCGCCCTTGCAGGGCTCCTTTGCTCTGTCGCTCTGTTCCCAGGGCTTGCGCCCTGGGCTATCGTTGTTGAACCCCTTCGGGGTCCTTTAAGTGAACGCAAGCGTACCGACTGGCAAATCGATTGGGGGAACAGGGGCATTTCGAGAAATCCTGTCACTATATTATCAACCTCTCAGTAATTTTGTGGAATTCGCGGCTTAGGCTGCATTTTCCCGGCAGTTCAAGGGGATGCTGCATGCCTGCGGTTAAGCGCTCACGGCCGCGCCGGGGATTTTGGAGCAGCGCCGCCGCGTGTTTCCATGCGGCCCGCGCTCGCCGGCACTCTGAAGGACGCGAACGGGTCAGGATCGGCGGGATCGAACGTCCCGAAATCGTCCACGATGTGATCGGCAAGCGGCAGTCTGTTGTCCTTGATCCCCTGCACGACGCACTTGGAGAGTTCATAGACCCCATAATTGCGGTGGTGGGTGGGATCAGCGAATGCTTCGCCGACCTGCTCGCCCATGGCCGTGTACAGCTTTTTGCTCATCGACCACAAATCGATCACCGGCACGTTCTCTTCTCTGGCGGTTTCCATGATTGACGCCGGGAATTCGCCGTGTGTGTTGCCTTCGATGCCTCTTCGCCTTTCCATCGGTGCGATCAGAACGGGCGTGGCGCCACGAAGACGGGCCTCGGCAATGATCGCCCGCAGATAAGCCTTGTGAGTTTTGAACGGCTCGACTTAAGTCTGCGGCCAGTTTCGCTTTTCATCGTTGTGTCCAAACTGCAGGAGCAGCCAATCGCCCGGTTTCATCTGGCTGAGGAGCTTGTCCAGCCGCAGGTCGGTAATGAACGACTTGAGTGTCTGGCCGGATGCAGCGTAGTTGGCGACAGCGATGTCGGGTTTGAAGAAGGCGGGCAGCATCTGGCCCCAGGAAGCTCCCGGCTCGCGCGGCTGGTCGGTGACGGTGGAGTCCCCCGCGAGGAAAACGGTGGGCAGGTTGTCGGCCTTGACGATTTCGATCGCGCAGATGCAGGGCCTGTCGTTGAGGAATTCGATCGTAAGCTTGTCATCCCAGTTCAGCCGGTTCGGGTCGAGGTTCGTGAGACGGACTTCCGACCCGCCCGGGGCATTGGCGGGCAAGGGTGGAGTCATGCGCGAGTTGTGAACGTTGCAGACAAAGGTCGCGACCTTGAACTCGCCGGCTTTTGTGGCCAGCCTTTGCAGCATCAGACGGCGGGTTTCGGACTTGATGGTCGTCAACGACTCGCCCAATGCGTCGCCGAGCGTAATCCTGACCAGCCAGTTTCCTTCGGATACCTTGACGGAAAAAGAGAAGGGAGTCGCGCCGGTGATAAAGTCACCAGTGAGCGGATCTCCTCCGCGATCGATGCCGCTCGGCACTGACCCCGGCTCGAAGCCATACCCACGCTCGTCCGAATACGAAGTGTCAGGCGCAACCTTGGTCCAACCGGGGACGGCCTCGCCGGTGCCGAAGTCAAATTTAAAGCCGGCGGGTGGAGCAGGCACATCCTGAGCGTGCGGGGCCAACGCGAAACAACTGCAAACCAGAATCGGCAGGATGAACAAGCGCATAGGTGATGTCCTCCGACGGGCCGGGTTGTATCGAAAACAATACCCTTCGATCCGAGGCGAGCCGCTCAGTCAAAGAAGCAGGCGCATCTTAGCACGGGAATTACAGGAAGTTCTACCTGCGGCTTGCCACTGCCGGGCATTCACTTTCGTTCTCCCGGCATCACGGCCACGGAGGCGCGCGAAAAGCCCTTGCGCAGCATGAGCCGGCGTCCTACAGCACTCCTTGAGATTCAACCAATTAACC
>JBEKYG010000391.1:0-5465 GCA_049511215.1 Acidobacteriota bacterium
CAGCCAAAGATGTCCCCGACTATCTGGCGCCGCGGAGGACTATTTGTCGATGGCAGCCAAATCGTCCCACAGTTTCTTTAGAGCCTGGACTGACCGGACGTCAGGAAATCTGAAAACAAAAAACTCCTTGCTGTCTGCCGCGAACAGCAGCACCGCGGTCTTATCTTCGATCCTGACTTTGAGATTCTTGAAGGGCACGCTGAAGCCATGCGTGCCCGTTTCAGGCTGATACACCACGTGATAGTAATCTACGAGCAGATTGCCTTTGCAGCTGCCTCGAAAAACACCGTGGTTGTGCTCGACGGGGAAGGAATGCATTTGCTGCTTGGCCTTGTTTCTGCTCATCAGCTCCCGGTCGGCCTCCATCATCGGCCGGAGGACTTGCCCGGACACATCGTAAACCATGGAAACTGTTTGGCCGTTGGAGAATTCATGGGTCAGAGCAACCTCGATCCCCTTGCTATTCCTGGCCTGAAGCTGGTGCCTGCCTGCCGGAACCGGTTGATTGATCAATTCGCCGTTGGCTCCGACGGGTTGGCCATCCAGCATGAGATCCGCAGTCTCACCGGTAGGATACATGCTCAACGAGGCACTGCCCGAGACTGGAGCCGTTTCCGCACGCCGCCGGAGGGTGGGAAGGTTGGGATCCGCAGGGTTGATACGCTCGATTGTTTCGAGGGCCGCCCGCGCCTCGGGAAACTTCCCGGCATCGATCGCGGTCTCGTAGGTCTTAAGGCTGCGTTGCACTTCCACGGTTCGGCTTTGGAGTTCCAGCGCCTGTGGCAATTGAGGGTATTGCCCCAGATGCTCCTGCACAACGGTGAGCGCTTCGTCGTACTTCCCCTGTCGGTAGAGCTCCTCGGTCCGTCGTGTCAGTGCCTCACCGGCTTTTTGCCTCTGCGCCGCCTGCTGTGCTTCCTGCTCGCGGGCTGTGCTCACTGCCAGCTCTGATTTCTTAGCTTCCAGGCGCTTGCGCAGGTTTGCCGCCTCGGCGAGTCCCGGCTGCAGTTGTTCGACCTTGTCGAGATCGATCTTGGCTTTCTGCATATTCCCGGCCCTGAATGCGCTGGACGCGCTCGCAAGCAGTTTTTGGACAGGCTGCAGTTGACTGTTTTGGTCCTGAGGCGTATTGGTTTCCGCCTTGATCTGATCGAGTTCCTGTTGCGCCGGTTGATACGAGGGGTAGAGTTCAAGGAGCCGGTTCAGGAAGACCCTGCTCTCATCGAAGCGGCCGATGGAATGGAGAATTTGCCCCTCCTCCAGCAAAGTGTCTCTGCGGGCTAAACTAAGCCGGTCACGAATTGCACTCGTTACCGGATCGGTTGCTCCCGCGGCAGTCGGCAGGGTTGCGGTTCTTTTTGCCTGCGGCTTCGGAGCAGAAGTCCTATTGCCTGCCCTCGTGCGGGGGCGATTGTGAACCCACGAGGGGACTGCCAAAGCCAGTGTCAACAACAGCGCTGATGCGCATATCCAGCCGGTTGTCCTCCACGGATGCCGTTTCGGGGGCGCGGCGGACACAGATCGGGTTTTTCCGATATGGGCTGCGGCAGTGGTCGCATGCTCTCCGTTTGGCCCGTACTGTCTGACGTGCTGCTGTTGGGGGTCATGGTTGGTTCCTGCCTGAGCCGGAGCCGGTGTTGCTTCCCGCTTCGGCGCGGTTAGCTCCTGCTTTGCGCCGGCGGACGCCTGTTCGGCTCGAATGCCCTCGGTTGGACTCTGCGTTGCAGTTCCCCTCGCTTGCCGACCCGCAAGCATGTTGTCCACCGTCTTCCAGGTACTGTCCTGCCCCTGATGGATTTTCCTCAAGAGTTCGGGAATCTGATCCTTGCGGCCGGCAGTTACCGGCAACGGCCCTCCACTCGCGCGCCTGGCTGCGGTCGGAGTGGCCGGCAAGGCCGTGCGCAATGCCTCGGGTAGGGTGGACAGACTCGGGCTCTCAGGAGTTGCTGCCGCGGGTAGATCTGGGATCCTGTTCTCCAACTTGTCATCGCCTCTATCAGCGAGTGGCCTCGGTTCGATATCCGAGTCCGTCTTTGCCAGCGGTTCTGCCGCCGCGTTTTCCATGGTGGAGCCGATAACTGAAGCAGAGGCGGGGCCGATTCCCATCAAACCAGGGGCGCCGGCTGAAGGTTCGGCCAACGCGGTGTCTCCGCGCGCTGCAGGCGGGTCGATTTCAGGCCGGAAATCAGTAGAATCGGGCGGGGAAGTGGAGGGTGCCTCGGCGAGGGACTCCACCAGGTGATGCTGCTCCGCCAATGCGAGGACCAGGCGATTCAGCAACTGGTAGTCCGATTTATTCCCCCCGAGCAGAGCAAGCTCAACCTCGCTCAGCAGCCTTCCCAGCGTCAGCGGCGCTGCCTGACGTCGCGCCGCCTTTTTCAGCCGTGGCAGTGCGGTCTGGAGTTCGATGCGCATCCACTGGGAATCCTCGGCCAGTTCCTCAAGCACACCCTGGCAGGCGGCGCCGAATTCGGACATGCTCGCCAAGCGCTCCTCCGCATCCTTGGCCAGGCATCTCTCCAGAATGGGCCACAGACTGAACGGCAACTCGGGGAACTGCTCAACCGTCGGGAAATGGATTTGGTGCAGGATGTTATCGACCACCTTGCTGCTGTCATCATCATGAAATGGGTGAGTGCCGGTAAGGAACTCGTAAAAAACCACTCCCAGCGAGAATATGTCCGATTGCCTGGTTGCTTCCTTGCCCTGCAGTTGTTCTGGCGCCCTGTAGACATGGGGGGCCGGGAGGGGAGTTTTGAGCGAAGAAAGTATGAGGCCAATGCCAAAGTCCGCGACCTTGGCGGTTCCGTCCGGCAAGATAAGAATATTGCAGGGCCAGATGTTTCGGTGCAGTACCCCTTGGGCGTGGGCATGGCCTAAACCGGCTCCTATAAGGATCATGGCCGCTAACTTCTGCTCGAGTTTCATGGAGGATCTTTCTGCGATCAGACCCTTCAGATCCTTGGCAGGCAACCACTCTGTAGCCAGGTAGTTGATCTGCCCGTCCTGTCCCAGTTCGTAGACGGCGGCAATGTTAGGATGTTTTAGAGAAAAAATCGCGCGCCACTCAGCGCTGTAGCGCTCCTGCGGCGCCGGGTCATGATTGATTTCGGCCCCGAGCATGTGGATGACAACGTGACGGTCGCGGGAACTGTCGTAGGCTTTGTACACGGCCCCCAGCGTTCCATCACTCAACTTCTCGAGGAGCTCGTACATCCCCACTGTTTTCATGTCGTTACAGTCCTTGTGAAAATCAGATTGGGAGATCGAGCGAATGGCGGGCCGGGGTCACCATCATCGGCTGATGTTTCCAATGGTCCAGCTTGCTTATCGGCATCACTCGCAGAAGTCTCAACAGGAATTTTTAATGTGCTTCCGAATCACAGTGATCGACTGCAATGCAGGGGCTGACCTCAGAGCATACATGAAACCACCGGGTAGCGGGACGACTAGAAAAAGCAAAAGCTCAACGCAGAGAGCGCAGAGAAAAAGTCGAGGCCGCAGAGCAACAACATTATTCTCTGCGTGCTCCGGATTTTCTCCGCGCCCCCTGCGTTAAGCTTTTGAACTCAAGAAAAGCAATTTCACATGATGATCTCCCACACCCTGTGATTTGCCGGATCATGCCAATTTCATTTGAACTCTTGGTACCTCTGAGGTTCGAAGGGTTTTCTTTTCGTTCGGTTTTGGAATACCAGCGCTAGGGATAGGGGGCTGGGGACGCTCGCCTATCCCGCGCTTATGGATCGGCTGGGTCAGTCAACATTATTCGCCAGGCAAGTGAGCGCCCCGTTTGTCGCCGCAGTTTCACCAGATCAGTTTGAGAGCCAGCTGGAACTGGCGCGGATCCAGTGCCGCCGAGGGTTCACCTGCGCGGCAAGACGCCGGGTCCAGCGGGTTGCACAAGGGATTCACGTCGGCGACGTTAAAGCGGTTGAACAGGTTGAATGCATCGGCGACAAAATCTATATGCCAACGGTCGCCGGTGAAAAACCCGCGTGAGATGCGCAGGTCAACACTGGCAAACCCCTTCCTGGTGAAGGCATTTCTTCCCAGGTTCCCAACGCATCCGAATGGCGGCGATATTGAATTGGTTCCAAGGGCCACCGCCTGCGCGCAAACAGTCGGAATCGTGAAGTTAACGTTGGGAAGGAAAGGAGAACTCACGCCCGAAGGGCCGACGGAAGGCCGGTCGGTGTTGGAACCGAAGTCGAGATTGAAATCGGACCCGGTCAGAACCATGAACGGCCTGCCGGATGAGATTTCGACTATGGGAGCGACAACGAAATCGGCGAGCAGTTTGCGGTGCCAACCGGGATCTCTCCGCTTGAACGGGCTTTCGAATACGGCACTCGTGACCCAGCGGTGCCGCTGATCAAAGGTCGAGTTGCTGCGTTCGAGATCAGGACGCCGATTGTCTTGGGGGGATAGCAGCGACTGCAGATCGGTGGAATCGTCAATCGCGTGCGACCAGGTGTAGCTCGAGAAAAATTCAAGGTGACGGGAAAATCTCTTCGAGAGCGACAAGGTCATACCGTGATACACGGAATTGCCGGAAGATTCCTGTTGCACGACATCGCTCCACGGCACCTGGACTCCCGCGAAGCCGGTGGGATAGCCCGCTGCCTGAGCCAATGCGACCTGGGTCGCATAGCCGCCCGGGACCAGGCTGGCAAACGATGGGTTGGGGCCGGAAGGGCGGAAAAAATTGAAGAATGCGGCGGTAGCGAGCGGCTGGCCTTCCAGCGCTGAGAGGACCGATGGGCACCCGACGAGACGCCCAAGAACTCCGGCTGCCGTACCGGCCACACCGCTGACTGCCACACCGCAACCACCCGCGGTCGCCGCGAGATTACCCGTGGGAGTTGACACGGTGACAGGACTCGATGGCGACAGGCCCGCGGCCAGCGCGTTGCGGTAGTTGAGAGAGAGCAGGACCGGATCGGTGGTATTCACGTTGCGCGGGCGATTCAGCTTGAGGCCGTGCGTGAACGTGTAGGCAATCCCGATTTTGTAGTTCGAGGCGAACTCTGTCTCGATCGACAGATTCGCCTGGTGCGCGTATCCGAAGCGGAAGTCACCCGCGACAGGCAGGGTGAAGGGCAACAGAGGAATGGGCACGCCCGCCGCGATGAACCGCTGGTTGACCAGCAGCGAAGTTTGCAGTTTGGGGTCAAACCTCTGCTGGTTGGGAAGATATCCCAGAGGCAGCTGACCCTGGTTCAGCACACCCTGGAAGATGGAGGACGCATTCATGGCTGCTGTTGGATTGGTGGATACCGGAATGCGCGTCGCGGTGCCGCCCCCCGCAAGCAGCTGCGACGAGAGCGCACCCTCAGCGGTGGTCGCATTGAATCCGATCGCGAGCAAAGGATGATCGTAAAAGAGGCCGTAGCCCGCACGAATCACGGTCTTCCCGTTACCCATGGGATCCCATGCCAGCCCGAATCTCGGGGAGAAATTAT